>NZ_JAMQUU010000041.1:0-119466 GCF_025594975.1 Turicibacter sp. T129
CCCATGCCGGGCGCACAAAAAAAGCGAAGCTAAATGTTAAGCTTCGCTTTTTTGATTTTAAAATAATTAGAAATTGTATAAATCACGATTGTAAACGAATAAATCCGAAACTGGTTCGTCATTTAAGATATGTAAAATACCTTCCGCTAATAATTCACCAACTGATAATTGTGTAATTTTAGGGCTTCGTTTTTCTTCTGGCAGATTAATTGTATTTGTTGTGACTAATTCTTTGATTGCTGAGTTTTCGATACGCTCAACCGCAGGTCCTGAAAGAATTGGATGCGTACATGCTGCATAAACAGATAATGCTCCACGCTCTTTTAATGCATTTGCTGCAATTTGAATTGTTCCTGCTGTATCAATCATATCATCAATGATGATGGCATGTTTACCTTCAACTTCACCGATTAATCCCATAACCTCTGCAACGTTTGGTTTTGGACGACGTTTATCGATAATAGCAATAGGTGCATTTAAGTACTCAGCTAATACACGAGCACGAGTTGCTCCTCCATGATCTGGTGAAACAACAACGATATCTTCTAAGTTTTTATCAATGAAATATTTTGCAATAATTGGCATTGCACGAAAATCATCGATTGGAATATCGAAGAATCCTTGAATTTGTGTTGCGTGTAAATCCATCGTCATCACGCGTGTTGCTCCCGCTGCCTCAATTAAGTTAGCTACTAACTTAGCTGTAATTGGCTGACGAGCTTTTGCTTTACGATCTTGACGTGAATAACCATAATAAGGCATGATCACGTTAATTGTTTTCGCTGATGCACGTTTAAGTGCATCGATCATTACTAAAAGTTCCATTAAATTTTCATTAACTGGATTATGTGTTGGCTGAACAACGAATACATGGTGTCCACGAACAGTTTCGTTAATGTTAACTTGTACTTCTCCATCGGCAAATCGGTTAACTGTTAAATCAGATAATGGTACTCCGATACGATCTGCAATTTCTTGCGCTAATGGTCGATTAGCATTTAAACTAAAAATTTTAAACTTCTTACGATTAATTTCTGCCATGATGATTTAACCTCCTAGAATAAACACACTTCAGACAGTATTTTACACAATTTCTTATTTTTTTTCAATTATTTCAGTAAATGTTTAAGACATATTACCAATTTTTAAATTTTTTTACTATTTTTGACGAATAACTTTTGCATATCCTTCTTTATTTTCCTGTTTTGAACGAGCAATAGCTAAAGCATCTTCTGGTACATTTTTAGTAATTGTTGATCCCGCTGCTAAATAAGCATTCGGTTCCACTGTAACTGGCGCTACTAAGTTGACATTACATCCAACCATGGTATTTGCACCAATGACTGTTTTATGTTTGTTCTTTCCATCGTAATTAACAGTAATTGATCCACAACCCATATTGACATTTTCACCAAGTTCAGCATCTCCAATATAACTTAAGTGTGCTGATTTTGCTCCATCTTTAAACACAGATTTTTTAATTTCTACGAAATTTCCAATACGAGCTTTATTTCCGATTTCAGCATGCATGCGAATATGTGCGAATGGTCCTACTGTTGTCGAAGCTCCAATTATTGAATCAGAGATAACTGACGCGTTAATTGTCGTATGCTCTCCAATTGTTGAATTAATAATTTGAGAATTCGCTCCAATAACTACATTTTTCGCAATAATGGATGGACCTGTAATCATCGTTCCTGGATAGATAATAACATCTTGTCCAATTTGTACGTCTGTTCCGATATATGTCGCTTCAGGATCAATGATTGTCACTCCATTGCGCATATGGAATTCATTGATGCGTTTACGTAATACTTTTTCAGCATAAGCTAATTGGACACGATCATTAACCCCTAATGTTTCTTCAAAATCTTCATTCACATACGCGACTACTTTTAATCCCATATCACGAATGATTCCAACTAAGTCTGTTAAATAGTATTCCCCTTGTGAGTTATTATTTGTGATTTTTGTTAAAGCTTCAAATAATACTTTATTATCATAGCAGCAAACACCTGTATTAATTTCTTTTACAAGCAATTCTTCCGTATTTGCGTCTTTTTGTTCAACAATACGTAACACATTTCCTTCTTCATCACGAATGATACGTCCATATCCTGTCGGATTATCAGTGCACGCCGTTAAAATAGTAATAGCTGCTTTTTGTGATTGATGATAGTCAAATAAATTAGAGATTGTTTGTTCTGTTAAAAGTGGAACATCTCCATAGGTAACAATCGTTACTCCATCTAATCCTTCTAATAATTCTTTCGTCATCATGACCGCATGACCAGTTCCTAATTGTTCAGTTTGCATCGCATATTCAACACGATCTTGTAATTCAGCACGAACTGATTCAGCTTCATAACCAATAACAGTTACAATTTTATCTACCCCAATTTTTTCTAAATTTGTAACTGCATGATCAACCATCGATTTCCCTAATACTTGATGTAGTACCTTATGTAAACTCGACTTCATACGAGTTCCTTTTCCTGCCGCTAATACAACCGCATACTTGTTCATAACAATCCTCCGTTATTTTGTCTTATTTCTTTTAGTATAGCATACTTCAACCTTTCATCAAATTTAATTTTTATGAGATATCCTTGAGCAAGACTGACATTTCAATTTTTCTCTTCAAGATACAAATAAAAGAAGCTGACACCCTAAAGGATGGCAGCTTCTTACTTGATGCCTTTTCGTGAAGTTTATTATATTTATCATAAATCGATTATTTAATCGTGTTTAATCTAGATTAATTAAACTCCCCTAATTTTAAAAATGACTATTCTGCTTCTTCGTAAGCTTTAATGACAAATTGCTCTAACTCTTTACGTGTATCATGATTGATTGGATGTGCAATGTCTTTAAACTCCCCTGTTGATGTCTTACGACTTGGCATTGCTACAAATAAGTGTTCATCCCCTTGAATGACACGTAAGTCATGAATGACAAAACAATCATCTAAAGTAATAGATGCGATAGCTTTCATTCTGTTGTCTGTCTCTACTTTACGAATTCTTACATCTGTAATATTCATTCTTTCTCATCCTCCTAAGTTGTCCTGATCTCACATTTAATATACCATTTTTTGTAAGCACTTTTATGTCATTTTTGTGTTCTCTGTCATTTTTTACAATTATATACATTTTTTTGTTAGAATTCAAGACATTTATGTTGTTTACTCTAATTTACTACTTTTAGATAAATAAAAAAGCACCTTAATCAACTCTAGGATTAAGATACTTTTAATGGTCACCCAATTAATCGAACTGCATGAACTTCATGCTCTCTAAAACATCCATTAATACTGTTTATAATTCGTCGTAATTTATACTCTTTACGTACTAGCGCAAAAACTGTCGGTCCGCTACCGCTCATTAATACAGCATCTGCTCCAAACTGGACAAGTTTATTTTTAATCTCAGCAACCACTGGATAACGTTCTAATGTGACTTCTTCAAGTGAATTTCCTAAGCGATCACAAATTCCTTGATAGTCTTTATTGTCAATGCACTTTAACATTCCCTCAATATCTAAATGCTCAACTTGGTTAGCGTCTAACGCTTCATAAATTTCTTTGGTTGATACGCCAATTCGTGGCTTGATTAAAATGACCCAACATTTTGGGGGAGATGGAATTGGTTGAATGATTTCCCCACGACCTGTTGCTAGCGCTGTTCCTCCATAAACACAAAACGGTACATCTGACCCTAGCTGTGCCCCTAGTTCAGCCAATTCGTCTATTGTACAATCTACTTTCCAAAGCTCTTTTAATGCTTTTAGTGTTGCGGCAGCGTTACTACTTCCACCTGCTAATCCTGCTGCAACTGGAATTCGCTTTTTAATATAGATTTCAACACCTTTATCAATATTAAAATGTTGCTTAAAAAGTTGGGCGGCTTGATACGCCAAGTTTTTTTCATTAAGTGGCATTGTGAACTCATTTGATTTAATTACAATTTCATTCTTTTCAAGGGGAGTGACCGTAATATAGTCTGCTAAGTCGACAGTTGTCATAATCATTTCAACTTCATGATAATTATCTTTACGTTTATGGAGCGTATCGAGTGCTAAATTTATTTTTGCTGGAGCTTTAATTGTTATCATAGCCATTCCTCCAATCAGTATGACTTTATTTTATCATATGACTTTATTTAATTATACAAAAAAAGTAGTAAACAATGTTGACTACTTTTTTTAATATTAATTAAACTTTAATTCAACTGATCCAGTTAAAACATCAATATAGCTATAAGAAACACGATCAACTGAATCGCGTTCGCTATCTAAATCAATTACAAAAATAGAAGGATACGTATTAGATAAAACACCTGTATGCTCAACCACACGGTTACGACTTTCATAGGCAGTAAGCTTTACTTCCTTACCTACTTGTTCACTTAACTCTTGACGAATATTAACAATATTATTAGCCAAAACATCACGCCCTTTCTATTATAAAGCATACCACAAAAAGAAAAAATTTTCAATATTATTATGTGCTAAACACTTGAAATTATGCATTAACAATGATAAAATTAAATATTTTTACAATTTTCTGATACCATAACGAAGGGTTCCCTTCGTTTGAAGCCCTCCAATACCAGCAATTTTCGCAATAGTTTTCTCAATCGCTTCTCGTAAATCAACTTGTTCTTCATACGGAGTTAACGCGATTGTTGCAGCAATAATCGCCGGATCCAGTGCATGAATATTAATTCGTTTAGGAGATGACGCGAAATTTGCACCTGAACCAATCAATGCTTCAAAATGTGATTGGCAAGCGCCCGCAATGACAATTAAATAGTCCAAGGAAGGCTCTATCTCACGTAAAGCATTAACCGTTTCAACAAAATATTTAGAACTTCGATAAGAATTTAAATCGTCTTCGTGTTCTTTATCTTCTAACGCATCATGACCAGTAATCACCACGATATTCGGTCTTAATCTCTTGACCAATTCCGGGACTTTAGTCTTCATCTCTTTTTCTGGAACGGCAAAAGCTTGGGCATAAACTTTTGCATATTTATATAACTTTATACTCTTCTGGAGATACTCTTCATCTCCATCAATATGTAAGATTCGTCCACTAATATAAAAATCACCATTATCATAACTACGCATTTGATTCATAACAGGTGGTAAGATTGTCCGATATTGATCAAATTCGACTTGTTCAGCCCGTTGATATTCTTCACGTGAAATGATTTCTAAATCACTAATCGGAGCATCAGCGGTCAGTCTAAAAAAGATCCCTTTCAAATAAGCTGTATCACCTACTATTTCTTCAATTCGGAACATTGTATCAGAGTTATACGAACGTCGTCCAACAATATCTCCTACTTTGACTTCCTGACTCATCCTCATCACCTCACGTTATTATATGCAATCCCTAAAAAATCGGTACATAAAAAAAGAGGGCCTTCTTATGATAGAAGACCTTCTTTTTATTACTTATTTAAATGTTGATAAAATGCATTTGATAATTTCGCAAATTCTTCGATTGATAATGATTCTCCACGACGATTTGGTAATATCCCAGCTTCTTCTAAAACAGCTGTGACCTCTTCCTTCGTTAAATCTGCGAAGTGTTGATTTAAGTTGTTTTGTAATGTTTTACGGCGTTGTTTAAAAGCTCCGTGAACCACTTCCATAAAGAAGTCTTCGTTAATCACTTCAACCGCTGGTTGCTCACGTCTTGTTAAACGAACAACTGCACTGTCGACATTTGGTGCTGGAATAAAGACTGTTTTTGGAACTGTTAAAGCTATTTTTGCTTCTGTATAGTATTGAACCGCAATTGACAATGCATTATAGTCTTTTGATCCTGGTTTTGCAGATAAGCGTTCCGCTACTTCTTTTTGCATCATCGTCACATAACGATCGATTGGTAATTTCTTCTCAATTAATCCCATTAAAATTGGTGTTGTAATATAATATGGTAAATTTGCAACAACTGCAATTTCTTTTACATCTTTGAATTCCTCTTCAATCATAGAAGCCACATCAGCTTTTAAAATATCTTGATGAATCACCTTTACATTATCATAAGGGGCTAATGTTTCAGCTAGGATTGGAATTAAGCGAGGATCAATCTCATAAGCGACAACTTTTTTCGCTTTACGAGCAATGAATTCTGTTAACGCTCCAATACCAGGACCGATTTCGATGACTCCAACTTCATCTGTTAAATCAGCCGCATTCACGATTTTATTTAAAATGTTAGTATCCGTTAAAAAGTTTTGTCCGAAACTCTTTTTAAAAGTAAATCCATGTCTTTCAATGATTTCTTTTGTGTTCGACTTTGTTGCAATATCTCTCATATATTAAATAGCTCCTTTATTTTAAACAATTCTAGTTTGAGTCAGTTAAGACATCTACAACTTGTTGTTTCGTAATCCCAAACATCATTAGACGTTTTTGAAGTTGTTTACCATTCACATAGCCAATTCCTAAGGCTTCACTCAGCTTCTCACGAATCTTTGCACTATTTGGATGACCGATGAGTCCAAAATCAAATAAGAACTGTGTTTCAATTTCCTCAATGACCGCTTCTTTTGGCGTCACTAAATTACCTAATGCCGCTTTAATCGCTTCATCACTCGCATGTTCAACACCAACCCCACTTCCATTTTTAGCAATGGCATCAACTTTTTGTAAATAGGCATGTTTACAATTTGGAACAGCCTGCATAACGGTCTGGCGAATTTTATTTCCCGGAAAATCAGGATCAGTAAAAACAATAATCCCACGACTCATTTGAAGTGTTGTAATTTGCTCTAATATTTTCTCATTAATGGCTGAGCCATTCGTTTCTAACGTCTCAATTTCAGGATAGACTTCTTTTAGACGTCGGGTATCGTCGCGACCTTCTACGACAATAACTTCTTTAAACATATTTTTTCCTCAATTTCTTTTATAAAATTTTATTGAACATTCTCATGTAATAATTCTAGAATTCTTTGTTTCGCTTCCCCATCTTGACTTAATCGGATTAAATCTAGTGGGAAATAAACTTTATGTTCTTGTTTGGGTTTCACTGCAATAATTCCTTTAATGATGGTTGATACTTCAGAGATTTCTTGAATTGAGCCATCACGCATCAATAATTCAATACAGTCTGGTAAACAATTGGTTTTATGTCCATAGTAATCGTATGGTGTTTTGACGCTATGATCAGTTAATAAATAATAGTCTGGATTAATGCCTAATTCAATCATATATTCTTTGACTTGCTTTAGCTTTTCATTGGTTTCATCATTTGGTGTATAGTGTACCTCTTTTAATAATCGACGATTAATAAAACGATCGGCGAAATCACGTAAAATCTCATCTTCCTCATCGGTAAATAAAGAGGCATAATAACTAATTGTTGAATCATCAAATTTTAAATATGTTTCAACTGAAGGCTCTTCCTCTAAAAATAAATCTTTTAGTGCCTCCAGTGGACGTTTAAATTCATAGCCAGAAAAAATCAATTCACGAACACGACGAAGCATATTTTGAATAACTAAGTCAAAACTTCGACCGGTTGAGTGTAAATAGACCTGCCAGTACATCTGATAACGACTCATTAAATAATCTTCAATCGCATGCATTCCTGACACTTTGTACACAATTTTATTATTAACAACACGCATCGTTCTTAGAATTCGCTCAACATCAATTTCTCCATACGGAGCCCCCGTAAAATAAGCATCACGAAGTAAATAATCTAAGCGATCAGCATCTAATTGACTTGAGATAATACTAATAATTAATGGATTCGGATATGTTTTATTAATCACATCTCGAACTTTCGTAGCAAATCCTTTTTGATAGGCTTCTAATACTCGATTCACTTCCGTGTTTTCCATAATAATGCGTTCTGTAAATAGCTCATGGCGTACACTAAAAACAGATTCAAATGAATGTGAAAAAGGACCATGACCTAAATCATGAAGTAACGCAGCTGATAAAACTAGTAAACGTTCATCTTCACTTAATATCGTTCCACGATGCATTAATGCTCGAATAATTTTTCGTGCCATTTCATACACACCTAATGAATGTGAAAAACGGCTATGTTCTGCCGTATGGAAAACCATATACGTTCCACCCAACTGTTTAATACGGCGTAATCGTTGCACCTCTTTTGTTTGAATTAAATCCCAAATTAATTGATCATAAACATGAACATATCCATATACCGGATCTCTAAATACTTTTTCTTCTAACTTTGTCATTCGCATCACCATCTATATACCATCATTATTTTTAAAAATAATGCAAAAATCTTGATTTCTTACATTATAAGTATACCACATTCTTGACAGACTTGAACTAACACGACAAAACGTTTCCTAAATATTAAAAATAATCTATACCTTTTTGAAATAATATCATATAAATATGTTATAATACCAATATGATAACGTTTTTAAAGGGCGTGGTTCTATGTGTTTGAAAACAAGAGATTACTTCATTAATGATCAAGAGTCTTTCTTAAAGCATCATCAACTTTTTTCCATGATGATTTGTGAAATCTATGACCTTCTCACCCTTCATCAACCTGAACCTTTAAGCATTGAGCAAATTTTTCAACAATTAACCCCTTTTCTAAAAGCTCGCATTCGACTTGTGATAAAAAACGAACCACAGGCGCTAATCTTATTTAAAAATGAACTCGATATAGTTTCCTATATGGCTAATTTACTAGCTAATAAAACATTTAAAATCCATCACTTTGGAAATGAATACTATTATCTTGGTGAATCATAATTAATTGATCATATTTTTATCTTTTACTACTTTTATGCACTTAACACAAAAAAGGACAAGAAAGTCGATTATTTTGACTCCTTGTCCTTTTCTTATTCTTTATTTTCCTAAGAATTCTTTTACTTTTTGGATTAACTCATCTTCATTTTCCGCTAAAATTGGCTTATTATTAACGAAAACAAAAGAACGATCACGACCTGGTCCACAATATGACTGGCATCCTTGATAAATTTTCGCTTTTGGGTCAATCGCTTTTAAGCGTGGTAATAATGTATTTAAATTTGTTGCTTTACATTTATCACAAACGCGGAACTCATTTGGTTCTGCAAATAAATCATCTAAATTAAACATCGATTACACCTTCCCTTTTCTAAAATTTTTGAAGTGTATCTCTATAAAAGTTTATAAAAAAATGAGCTTTCTGTCAATGAAAACACAAAGCTCATCTCTCTCTCATTTATTTAAAAAATAACTTTATTTCTATAATAATGTTTGGTTAGCCGTGATGATTGCTGTTCCGTAAACATCTTCTGGAGAACATCCACGTGATAAATCATTAACTGGTTTATTTAATCCAGCTAAGATTGGTCCTACTGCTTCAAATCCACCTAAACGTTGAGCAATTTTATATCCGATGTTTCCTGAGTTTAAATCAGGGAATACGAATACATTGGCTTGTCCTGCTACTTTAGAATCTTTAACTTTTGTTTTTGCTACTGCTGGAACAAAGGCAGCATCAAATTGTAACTCTCCATCATAATCGAAATCTAATTCCATTCCGTTTAAGATTTCCATTGCTTCTGTTACTTTTTTAGTTTCTTCAGTTTTAGCTGAACCTTTTGTTGAGAAGCTTAATAAGGCAACTTTTGGTTCAATATCAAACATACGTGCAACACGTGCTGATTCAATGGCGAATTCTGCTAAATCACTGCTTGATGGGTTTGGATTGATCGCGCAGTCAGCAAAGATATAACGCTCATCTCCACGTAACATAGCAAAGT
Source organism: Turicibacter sp. T129 (assembly GCF_025594975.1). Lineage (NCBI taxonomy): Bacteria > Bacillati > Bacillota > Erysipelotrichia > Erysipelotrichales > Turicibacteraceae > Turicibacter > Turicibacter sp. T129. Next base: position 9,768 of record NZ_JAMQUU010000041.1, read on the forward strand.
ATCCGAATGTTTTAGAGATTCCCGGTTTTGTTTTAATAATTTGTAAGGCTGGACGTACCGTGTCTCCAGTTGAGTGAATAGCACCTGAAACTAAACCTGCGGCTAATCCCATGTGTACTAACATCGTTCCGAAGTAGTTCACGTTTAATACTAATTCACGTGCTTGCTCTTCAGTTACTTTTCCTTTACGAACAGCAACTAATTCAGTAACCATTTCATCTAATTTGTCATAATGTTTTGGATCAATAATTTCGCATCCTTCTAGTGAATAGGTTCCAGCAGCAGCTTGTACTTCCTCAATTGATCCAATTAAAATTGGTTTTAACATGTTTTCGCGTGCTAACAAACTAGCGGCTTGAACAACGCGTGGTTCGTTACCTTCTGGGAAAACGATGCGAATATTTTTTCCAATGATTTGGTTTTTTAAACTTGTCATGATATCCATTGAATTTACCACCTTTAATGTTTTTGTTACTTTTATTGTACTCTTTTTTCCATAAAAATAAAAGGTTAATACCTTTTATTTTTTTAAATAATTTATTCATGTTTCGTCAATGTCGACCATATGATGAAACGAGAGGTGATTATCATGGGAGTTGTTCAAGCAACCCAAAAAGATATTGAGTTACTTGCCCGACTCATGCGTGCTGAAGCCGAAAGCGATGGAAATATGGGAATGTTACTTGTCGGTAATGTTGGTGTCAATCGTGTCTTAGCTAATTGTCACGATTTTAAAAACATTAATACCATTCAGCAAATGGTCTTTCAATCTCCTGGGGGATTTGAAGCCGTACAATTCGATTACTTCTATCAACGCGCGAGGGACAATGAAATTAACCTAGCACGAAGAGTCATTAATGGAGAGCAATTTGAACCAGCGACAACGGCATTATGGTTCTACGATCCTTTCCAACCAACCTGTCCGCCTCAGTTTTGGGGACAATGGAATTCAGGTCGATATGGAGATCATTGCTTCTATATCCCACTTGAATCCGAACACTGTTATGATTAATTGTAATTTGAAAGGAGAGACATTATGAATTATTATTACTCGTATCCTTATGGAGGACCTGTTCCAAATCCAAGCGATCCATACTGGAGATATCAACAAGCAAATCCAATGGGAGGAAGTTACTCTAATGTAAACCCAAATACAGTGGAACCACCATTTCCAGCAGGGGCCCCAATTACACCACAAACGCCAACTGAACCTGGACAAGGAATGACTGGACCATCAGTAAGTGGTGTAACATTTGGAGGATTTGAAGTTCCAGTAGGAAATGTGATCTCAATGGCACAAGGTAACAGTTACGTAAGTAATATTCTAAGACTTAATCGTGGGAAGTTAGCTACCGTTTATATGACATTCAGTGGTAATGATGCAGCAACTGCTCGACGTACTTTTGTCGGAATTATTGAATCGGCAGGACGCGACCATATCGTTTTAAGTGATCCAAACACAGGTCATCGTTTCATTTTATTAACTGTTTATTTAGATTATGTTGAATTCCCAGAAGAAATCAACTACTACTATCCACTCGATAATACACTTAATATGGTGGATCCTGACTTATTTGAAAAATTCCCTTCTTTAGGGGCACTTTATAACTATCAAAAACAACAAGACGAACTTTATAAGCAAAAGTATCCATACTATAACCAACTTCCTGAAAGCTTTACTCACCAACAAATTCAACAATCAAATAACTATATGCCTCAACCACCTTATGGTAATTCAGAACAATTTTAAGCAAAAAAGCATCTCTACAAAAAAGAGATGCTTTTTTTAATTTAATGACCAGTCAATCGGATTCAATCCTTTTGAAGCTAAGAATTCATTAGTCTTTGAAAAAGGAGCACTTCCAAAAAATCCACGACGAGCAGATAATGGCGAAGGATGGGCTGATTCAATCACAAAATGCTTATTTAAATCAATCAGCTTTTTCTTACTTTGGGCGTGTTTCCCCCATAAAATAAAGACAATCGGTGTTGGTTTTTCATTTAAATAGCGTAGAACCGCATCCGTAAAGGTCTCCCATCCCATTCCAACATGTGACATCGGTTGACCTTCTTTGACTGTTAACGTCGTATTCAGTAATAAAACGCCTTGTTTCGCCCACTTACTTAAATCTCCGCTACTTGGATACTCACATTTGATATCCTCCACTAACTCATTAAAAATATTACGCAAAGAAGGTGGCAGCTTTGTTCCTGCTTCAACTGAAAAGCTTAGACCATTCGCTTGATTTGGACCATGATAAGGATCTTGTCCTAAAATCACGACCTTGACTTCTGAATACGGGGTTAACTGGAAGGCATGAAACACTTCATTTTTTGGAGGATAAACGACTTCCGTCTCGTATTGTTGATGTAATTGATTAAAAAGCTCCTTCATATACGGCTGTTCAAATTCTTGTTTTAAAATTAAATCCCAATCATTATGAATAAACATCTTATAATCACCCTTTCATTTATTTTAAAAGAAAAGAACCTGTTAACAGGTTCTGCGACTTACAGCAAAATAATACCGACTAACGTAATAATTCCACTTGCTAAAATAACAGTATCTTTCATTTTCCATGTTAAATGATAAATCGAAGTACGACGTTGACCGACAATATATCCTCGACATTCCATCGCATCCATCATCATGGTTAATCGTTTAATTGTATTTGAGATCGCCGGAATAATAATAGCCATTAGTTTTGATAATTTTTCTTGTAATGAGATCTCACTAAAATCTAATCCTCGAGATTGTTGAGCACTATAAATGAGCTTCACCTCATCTAAAATCATCGGAATTAAACGAATCGCTAAACTTGTCATAAAAGCAAACTGTTCCATAGACTGGCCTTTAATCAAGGATTTTGCTCCTGCGACAAGTTCACTTGGAGCGGTTGTAAAAGTTAGTAGCGCACCCATGAATACGAATAACATCATTTTTGCGGTGTAGAATATTCCTAACATCAATCCGTCTAATGTGACCTGAAGAAATCCAATTTGAAATAATGTCTTTGTGCCTTCTGTTAAGGTGAAGAACACGATAAAAAATAAATACATATATTTAAGAAACATTGCTTGCTTCAAATAAAAAGAAAATGGAATTTTACTTAAATATAAGAACATGAATATTAAACAAGCGGCAAGTAAAAGTTGTATCCATCTTGAAATACAAATCATCATGATGATATTAAGAACCATCATTAATAATTTAGCACGTGAATCAAGTGAATGATAAAATGATGGAACACTAATATATCTTCCAAGCCATAACTTTTTCATACAATTCTCCTCATTAGTTATTTAATTTATAGTGATTTCGAAATAATTGAAATTCATTTAAACGAGACATAACTAATTTTGCAACTAATCCAATAACAACTCCCGTTAAAAGTCCTATTGGAAGTAAAAACATCATGTAATATGCAATGGCCTTAGTTTTAATTAAAATCATAGCTACTATAATTTGACCAATATTATGCATGACCCCACCAATCATACTAATCCCAATTAAACTAATCTTCTCTTTTAATACTTTAAAGGCTGATACCATGCAAATATAACTCAATAAAGCACCTACAAAACCATAAGCAAACATAGAAAATGTTCCAAGCAATAACGTTGTTAAAAATGTTTTTAACATAATAACAAAAAACATATCTTTAACATCTAAATAATACAACCCAATCACAATCATAATATTAGCTAATCCTAGTTTCATTCCTGGAATCGGTAATTTAATAGGGATCATCGATTCAATAATTCCTAATACAATGGCTAATGCCCCAATCAAAATAACTAACATCATTTTTTCTAAGTTTTCACGATTTTTTTTTTGATTCAACGTCTAAAACCTCCCACCTAACATTAAAATCTATTATATCATGAGGAGCAAATCAAAAAACACCTTTTCTCGACAGAATGTTAGCACTTTAAAACTCTGTTAATATTTGATAAAATTATGTCATTCAAGAGTTAAGAACGATTTCAATAACTGATAGGAGGAACTCTAATGAAACAATGTATCTTCTGTAAAATTATTAATAAAGAAATTCCAGGACATATTTTATTTGAAAATGAGCATGTCTTAGCCTTCTTAGATATCTCTCAAACAACAAAAGGTCATACATTAGTTATCCCTAAAAAACATGTGGAAGATGTTTTTTCAATGACTGAAGAAGATATGGCACATGTTTTCTCAGTTGTTCCAAAGATTGCAAATGCATTAAAAACAACCTTTAATGCGGATGGAATGAACATTGTCAACAACAATAAACCTGTAGCGGGACAAACGGTCTTCCATTATCACGTTCACTTAATTCCTCGCTATACGTTTGAAGATTCATTTGATGTCAAATATACAAATAACATGTCTAATTATACACCAGAGACATTAGCGGCATTAAAAGAAGAAATCTTAACAAACTTATAAGAATTCTAACATTTGTATATTTATTCTAATCCTTGGAATACTAATGATATTCTCATTAGAAACGGGGGATTAGGTGATGATTAAACAAGTCATAAGTGAAATCAAACAACAACTTCAATGTGCAAATATCATCGATTGTCAAATTAACGAATATCAATTACAAAAACTTTATGATGGAATGATTGATCAATCCATGCATCCTGAAGATTACTTCCCTTATTTTGTCTCATATGGGCTTTTACTACTCCATTTAGATACCCATAATCAATTATTAGATTCATCAAATGAAGAACAATGTAGAAATATTATTTTATACGGTGATTTATTTTATAGTCTTTATTATGAATACTCGATTAAACATACCTTTTCACTGATTAAACATAATATGGCTCGCGTTCTCGAATCAATTGAAATTCAATCTATTCATCATCAAAATTCATCGGTTTATTTATTAAACACATGGATTAAAATCATGAAACAGGAGGGGTTGAATGATGGGTTACTTATCTAAGTTTGGATATGATGAGGTCTATTTTAATAAAATTCTCCTTCAAAATATCGAGAATGATGCCTTATTAAAACAGGATGACGCATTAAAAAAGGCGCTTTGCGAATTAGTTAGTCAGGGTGGAAAAAGAATTCGCCCTCTCTTTTTATTAATGGCAACTGATTTAGGAAGTTATCCTAAGAAAGAAGACTGCTATTTAGCAGCCGTTGCGATTGAGTTACTTCATCTTTCTTCACTGATTCATGATGATATTATTGATCATTCTCCAATGAGACATAATGTACTTACCCTTCATGAACGCTATGGAGCTAAAATAGCACTTAAACTAGGAAATTATACGTTAAATAAAAGTCTTGAACTTTTTTCTCACTTTGATGATCCAAGGCTTCATTTACAATTAGCACATACCATGAAGCAACTATGTTTAGGAGAGCTCAAACAAAAAGAGGACCTTTTTAACTTTAATCTTCAACTCGAAGATTATATTGAAAAAAGTCATCAAAAGACAGGGACTTTAATTTCTGTGAGTCTTGTCATTGGGGGACTAATTGCTCATTTATCAAATGATGAACTTGATGAACTATCAACACTTGGTCATTCAATTGGAATTGCTTATCAATTAAAAGATGATATTTCAGATTTTACAAGCCTCTCTTCAAGTCTTGGGAAACCCGTTGGTAATGATTTAAGACAAGGCATTATTACACTTCCAACGATTTTTGCTCTCGAGGATGATTTAATCAAAGAAGAGTTGATGTCATTACACTTGAACAAAGAATCATCTACCTTTGATTCACTTTGCAAACGAATTAATTCCGGACATTATATTCAACAATCAGAGGACGTTTGCCAATCTTATATTAATAACACATTGGCAATTATGAATAAACTTCCGAATTTGAAACCTAAGATGTCGCATTTAATTGAACTACTATTTAATTAACCGAAAGGGAGAGTTATATGAGTTATAAAATGATCGTTTTAGATTTAGATGGAACATTAATGTCATCTAAAAATGAAATCTTACCCAAAACAAAAGAGGCGTTATTTAAAGCCCAAGAACAAGGTGTTATGATTGTATTAGCATCTGGTCGTCCAACTTATGGAATGGTGAAGGCTGCTAAAGAATTACGATTAGATGAATATCCAGGTTATATCTTATCTTATAATGGTGGACGCATCATTTCAGTTCAAACAAATGAAATGATTTATGATGATTCCTTAACACCTGAGATTTGTCATGAATTATATGATTTATCTCGTGAAATGAACGTTAATATCATGGCTTACGAAGACGAGGCTATTATAACAGCAGATGATGATCAATATATCCAAAAAGAAGCCCATATCAACGGAATGCCAATTAATCGCGTTGAAAACTTTAAAGACTCAGTCACTTTCAATTCAGTCAAATGTTTATGCACAGCAGAACCTGAGTATTTAGCTCAAGTTGAAATTAAAATGAAAGAACGTTTAGGAGATCGTTTAAGTATTACTCGTTCTCTTCCATTCTTCTTAGAGTTCATGCCTCAAAATATCAATAAAGCTTATTCATTACAAAAATTATTAGAGCATGTTGGATTAGATAAATCTCAATTAATCGCTTGTGGTGATGGATACAACGATTTACCAATGATTGAATTTGCAGGTCTTGGAGTCGCAATGGGAAATGCAGTCGATGAAGTTAAAGCCGCTGCTAACTATGTTACTGCTACAAATGATGAAGATGGAATTGCTCAAGTAATCGAAAAATTTATTTTTAATAACTAAAAAAGATAATCCGAAGATTATCTTTTTTAGTTATTTTCTTCCTACTTAATTATCAAAAAATGAATCTCTTTTTTATGCCAAAACCTCTTCTTTTTCTCACCTTGAGAAATAATTGAAAGATGCTAAAATAACCGTGTAATTATTGTTTAGGGGGGAATTTCATGAACAACTTAAAAGGATCAAAAACGGAAGAGAATTTATTAACTGCTTTCGCAGGAGAATCAATGGCGCGTAATAAATATACGTTCTATGCCTCTCAAGCTAAAAAAGAAGGATACGAGCAAATCGCTAATATCTTTTTAGAAACAGCTAACAATGAAAAAGAACACGCAAAATTGTGGTACAAATTACTTCATGATGGACAAGTCGCTGATACAATCACAAATTTAAAAGATGCTGCCGCTGGTGAACACGATGAGTGGACAGATATGTATGCTCGTTTTGCTCAAGTTGCTCGAGAAGAAGGTTTCAATCATATCGCTGTGTTATTCGATATGGTTGGAAAAATTGAAAAACACCATGAAGAACGTTATTTACAATTAGTGCAAAATATTGAAGAAGGTCAAGTATTTGAACGCGAAGAAGAAGTTGCTTGGATTTGCTTAAATTGTGGACATATCCATTATGGAAAAAAAGCTCCTAAAGCATGTCCGGTATGCGCTCACCCAAAAGCTTATTTTGAGTTAAACTCAGAGAACTATTAATGAATCGTCTTAAGCTATCTCCACTATGGAGATAGCTTTTTATATGGTCTCTATGATTCGAACTTAAAACGGTCATAAACCAATGCTATAATTTACTCCTATATGAAATATATGGAGGGAATCTTATGAGTAACTTAAAAGGTACTAAAACAGAACAAAACTTAATGCATGCATTCGCTGGTGAGTCAATGGCTCGTAACAAATATACTTATTATGCAGCTAAAGCTAAGGAAGAAGGATATGAACAAATCGCAAACATCTTCTTAGAAACAGCTCGTAATGAAATGGAACATGCAAAATTATGGTTCGAATTATTACATGAAGGTGAAATTGCAGATACAATGACAAACTTAAAAGATGCTGCTGCTGGTGAAAATGATGAGTGGACAGATATGTATGCAACATTCGCTCAAACTGCTCGCGAAGAAGGATTCAACCGTGTAGCTGCTTTATTCGATATGGTGGGAAAAATTGAAAAACACCATGAAGAGCGTTATTTACAATTATTAAAAAATATTGAAGAAGGTCAAGTATTCGAACGTGAAGAAGAAGTTGCTTGGGTATGTCAAGAATGTGGACACATTCATTTCGGGAAAAAGGCGCCGAAAGTATGTCCAGTTTGCTCATACGATCAAGCACACTTCGAAATCCGTTCAGAAAACTACTAATCTCTTAAAGAGCCGAAAGGCTCTTTTTATTATGGGAAAATAAAAGTGTGGATAACTCCAAATGAAGTTATCCACAACTCACTCTTTTTTATAATCGGATCTATATTAAACTCGAATATAGGTTATCAATAGAAATGGTAAAGTTTTTTAATGTCATAAAAATTTTACTGCTTCTTCTCTATTCATACTGTTGTTGCCTACAAAAAAAACTAGCCTCCAAAAAGGGAAGCTAGTTTTAAAAGATTAGATAGCTTTACCAAGAATCTCTTCTGCATGTTTAACAAGTTCGTCACTTGGTGGGAGTTGTCCATCTAACGGATAATCATATCCGAGTTGTTTCCACTTGTATTCACCCATACTGTGATATGGTAAAACTTCAATTTTTTTAACGGTTTTCAGAGTTTTGATGTATTCGGCAGTTTTTTGTAAATCATCTTCGTCATCTGTTAATCCTGGTACAAGAACTCGGCGGATCCACATTGGAATGCCTACATCAGAGACTAGATGACCAAATTCTAATATGTGTGCGTTGTCTTTTCCTGTTAATTGTTTATGCTTTTGTGCATCAAACATTTTAATATCAAGCATTAGCATGTCAGTAACAGCTAATAACTCTTTTAATTGTTGTTTACGTTCCTCAGTATTGAACTTTAAATCACCTGAAGTATCAATGTTAGTATGAATGCCATGTTTTTTACACTCTTTAAATAATTCAGTCACGAATTCCATCTGTAATAAAGGTTCTCCACCACTTACCGTGATCCCTCCACCTGAGGCATCGAAAAACTCTTTATACTTCACTAATTCTGACACAATTTCAGAAACTTCCGTTACTTTTCCTTCTTTCATTTTCCATGAATCAGGATTGTGGCAATATGCGCATCGGAGTCCGCACCCTTGGACAAAGACAATAAATCTAAGTCCTGGGCCATCAACTGTTCCGAAAGATTCTACTGAGTGTACATATCCATTCATACTAATCACCTTATCTTCTCTTATTCACAAATTACATTTTTTCGTGCATTGTACGATTGATGACGTCTAATTGTTGAGCACGTGTTAACTTAATGAAGTTTACAGCGTATCCTGATACACGAATTGTTAATTGTGGGTATTTCTCTGGGTGTTCCATTGCATCTAATAAAGTATCACGGTTAAATACGTTGATATTTAAGTGGTGACCTTTTTTAGCAACATAAGCATCCATGATTGCTACTAAGTTTTTGTTACGTTCTTCATCTGTACGTCCTAATGATTTAGGTACTAATGAGAATGTATTTGAGATACCATCTTGTGCAGATTCAAATGGTAACTTCGCTACTGATGACATTGAAGCGATTGCTCCGTGAGAGTCACGTCCGTGCATTGGGTTTGCACCTGGTGCAAATGGTTCACCTTCTTTACGCCCACATGGAGTTGTTCCTGTTTTCTTACCGTATACAACGTTTGATGTGATAGTTAAGATAGATTGAGTTTGTAATTTTGCACGATATGGTTTATGTTTACGGATTTTTGTCATGAATGATGACATAACGTCTACTGCGATTTGGTCTACGCGATCATCATTATTTCCGTATTTAGGGAAGTCTCCTTCAACTTCGAAGTCAACTGCAATACCGAATTCATCACGGATTGGTTTAACTTTTGCATATTTGATAGCTGATAATGAGTCAGCTACTACTGATAATCCAGCGATACCTGTTGCTGAAACGCGTTCTGCATCTGTATCGTGTAATGCCATTTCAATACGCTCATAGCTATATTTGTCATGCATATAGTGGATGATATTTAATGTATTAACATATAAATCTGCTAACCATTCCATTACTTCATCGTAACGTTCCATTACTTTGTTGTAATCTAATACTTCATCAGTAATTGGTGCCCAGTGTGGTCCAACTTGTACTTTAGACTTTTCATCTTTACCACCGTTGATTGCATATAATAATGCTTTTGCTAAGTTAGCACGCGCACCGAAGAATTGTAATTGTTTACCAACTTTCATTGGTGATACACAACATGCGATTGCATAGTCATCACCGTAGATTGGGCGCATGATGTCATCATTTTCATATTGGATAGCTGAAGTTTTGATTGACATTTTTGCACAGTATTCTTTGAATCCTTGAGGTAATTTAGTTGACCATAATACTGTTAAGTTTGGTTCTGGAGCTGGTCCTAAGTTATCTAATGTGTGTAATACACGGAATGAGTTTTTAGTTACTAATGGGAATCCATCAGTTGACATACCAGCAATTGATTCAGTTACCCAAGTTGGATCTCCTGAGAATAATTCATTGTAATCTGGAGTACGAGAGAATTTAACTAAACGTAATTTCATTACGAAGTGGTCCATAATCTCTTGTGCTTCTTCTTCAGTGATTACACCGTTTTGTAAGTCACGCTCAATGTAGATATCTAAGAATGTAGAAGTACGTCCTAAAGACATCGCAGCACCATTTTGCTCTTTAATTGCAGCTAAGTATCCGAAGTATAACCATTGAACTGCTTCTTTAGCAGTTGTTGCTGGTTTAGAGATATCGAAACCATGTTTTGCTGCCATTTGTTTTAATTCATTTAAAGCACGGTATTGTTCAGAGATTTCTTCGCGTAAACGAATGTTTTCTTCATCCATGACACGTGAAGTGTTGTTATGGTCTTTTAATTTTTCAGCCATTAAACGATCTACCCCGTATAAAGCAACACGACGGTAGTCTCCGATAATACGTCCACGTCCGTAAGCATCTGGTAATCCTGTGATAACACCTGATTTACGAGCTGCACGAATTTCTGGAGTGTAAGCATCGAATACACCTTGGTTATGTGTTTTACGGTATTCAGTGAAGATATGAGATACTTCTGGATCTACATGGAATCCATAAGATTCAGCAGCTTTTTCAGCCATACGAATTCCACCGAATGGTTGTAATGAACGTTTGAATGGTTTGTCAGTTTGGAAACCAACGATTTGTTCTAAATCTTTATTTAAATATCCTGGTTCATGAGAAGTAATTGTAGATACGATTTTTGTATCTAAGTCTAAAACTCCGCCAGCTTCACGCTCAGCTTTAGTTAACTCCATTACTTGTTCCCATAATTTTGTTGTTGCTTCAGTTGGTCCTGCTAAGAAAGAGTCGTCTCCTTCATAAACAGTGATGTTTTGATTGATAAAGTCACGCACATCAATTTTTTCTTGCCATTCTGTACCTTTAAAGCCTTGCCAAGCTTCCATGATAGTTCCTCCTTATAGTTCTCTTAAGAACCGCTCTCTGAAATTTCAAATCTTATTGTTACCATAATTTTACAACAAGATTCCTCCCTTTGTAAAGGGTTTTCACTATACGAACATAACATTTAATAACTCCCCTTAAACGTTATAACGTATATATCTTTTACAGTTATTATTATATTTCCAACACTGGAAAAAATCAACTTATATACATTAATTTTTTAAAATATTTTTATTTTTTTCTAATATAAGGAGTTACGCTTACAATCTTATGGATAATTTACCAATATAATATAGGAAATAAAGATAAAATCCTAATTTTGATATTAAAAAAAGATATCTCTTTCCTAATAAAATAAAGCGTATCTGCTACTGATTGTAATCAAAAAAATAAGGCATTAACTCCTAGTAAAATAATCATAACTCCCCCAAAGATGTTTGCTTTATTTCCTATCATATGCCCTAATGTTTTTCCAAAGGTTGATCCTATATAGGAAAATAAAAATGCAATAGTTGCTATGACAATAGTAGCCAGAATTAATTGTTCATAAATTAACCCGTAAGTAATCCCCGCTGCTAAAGCATCGATACTTGTCGCTATCCCAAACATCGCAAGTAACTTTAAGGATAAATCTTTTTTTTTATTGAAGCCCATCTCATGAGATTCAATATATTCTTCTTTCGAGCTTTCAAAAGCTTCTTTTAACATTCTAACACCTAATATAATTAAAATCACACCAGCGATTAAATGATTATACGTCGTGATTTCTCCACTAACAAACTTTAATGAAACAATTCCAATGACAAATAACAGACCTTGAAAAAAGCCAAAACTAATGGATACTTTAAGACGATCTCTCACTGTATGGGCTAATCCATCCATTCCTAATGTAATAGCAACCGCAAATGCATCCATAGCTAATGCAACTGACATTATCATGATAACTACTAAATATTCTTTCAACGATTCTCACCCCAACTTTAGTTTCCTTTTATCTTTACATCTTATCGAAATGATTACAAATATATGATTAAAATTTTTCTATCTCATATTATCCCTATATAAGACTTAATAACTGTGGCCTGTTTGTGGAAAAAAATAATTGACTTTCCATAAATAGGATTTATAATAGTTATTAAGATTTACAATTTTATACAACTTAACAAACTCTTATCACGAGAGGCGGAGGGACAGGCCCGATGATGCCCGGCAACCAATCAGTCATGATACGGTGCCAATTCCTGCAGACATTGTCTGAAAGATAAGGGAAAGTGTGATCTACATATAAATTATGTAATACACCTTTCTGCTTATCGAAGTAGAAAGGTTTTTTTATTTCATAAATAAGAAAATTGTAGCATCTGATTAAGAGAACGAAAGGGGAGAATTTCATGATTGTTCTTAATCAAATAAAAAAAATATTTAATACGAATTCTGGATGTGTCACTGCTGTAGATTCGGTTAACTTATCTATCCGAAAAGGGGAAATATTCGGAATTATCGGTTACAGTGGGGCTGGAAAAAGTACACTAATTCGAATGTTAAACTTACTGGAACGTCCAACTGAAGGGACAGTTACCATTGATGGGAAAGATTTAACTCAAATCTCCTCTAAAGAGCTTCGATTAGCTCGACAACAAATTGGAATGGTCTTTCAACACTTTAATTTACTCTGGTCACGTACGGTATTTGAAAATATCGCCTTCTCACTTGAGATTGCAGGGGTAAAAAAAGAAGAAATCAAGCCACGAGTTTTAGAACTTATTCAATTAGTTGGTTTAAGTGGAAAAGAAGACAATTATCCCTCTCAATTGAGTGGTGGACAAAAACAACGCGTTGGGATTGCACGTGCATTGGCTAACAATCCTAAAGTTCTACTTTGTGATGAAGCCACTTCAGCCCTTGATCCGCAAACAACAGATGAAATTTTAGATTTACTTGTTCAAATTAATAAAAAATATAACTTAACTATTGTTCTAATCACACATGAAATGCATGTGATTCAAAAAATTTGTCATCATGTGGCGATTATGGAAAGTGGGCGTATCGTTGAACAAGGAGATGTCTTAACGGTTTTCTCTAATCCTCAGCATCCAGTTACTGAACGTTTCGTTAAACAAGTAGCGAGTGAAGATGACTCAATTGAGACGGTCGAACATCTAATTAAAAAGTTCCCTAAAGGAAAAATTGTTCTTCTGAAATATCTAAAAGAAAAAGCAGAACAACCTTTCATCACAAACGTTATTCGTAACTACCAAGTGGACATTAATATTATTCAAGGAAAGGTCGTACAAACTCAAGAGGGTGGCTACGGTTCTCTTTATGTTCAACTTACGGGTCTAGAAATCATTCCAGCTCTTAATTATTTAAAAGAAGTTGGGGTAGAAGTTGAGGTGATTTCATAATGTTTTTATTATTACTACCAAATGTCAAATGGGATAAAATGTTCTCGGCAACGCTTGAAACATTATATATGACTGCTATCGCAGGTATCTTCGTCTTTATTTTAGGATTAATTATCGGGTTAGTCTTATTTTTAACAGCACCGAATCAACTCTTAGAAAATAAATGGATTAATCGTGTTTTATCAGCATTTGTTAACATTTTTCGTTCAATTCCATTTGTCATTTTAATCATTCTTTTGTTAAACTTTACAAAATTCTTAGTTGGGACGGTCCTTGGGCCGAATGCAGCCCTACCAGCTTTAATTATAGGAGCCGCTCCTTTCTATGGGCGTCTTGTTGAAATCGCGCTTCGCGAAATTGATAAAGGTGTCATAGAAGCTTCCATTGCAATGGGAGCTTCACTTTGGACGATTATTCGAAAAGTCCTCATTCCTGAAAGCTTACCTGCTTTAGTTTCAGGAATTACGGTTACAACGATCTCACTTGTTGGATATACAGCAATGGCTGGTGTTATCGGTGCAGGTGGTCTTGGAAATCTAGCTTACTTAGATGGATTCCAACGTCATCGATTTGACGTTGTTTTTGTAGCAACCGTCATTATTTTAGTAATTGTCTTTGTGATTCAGTTTATCGGAGATATGATCACTAAACAAATTGACAAACGTTAATAAAAACTATTTATTCAGTTAAATCCTTAATCAGTTGATTAAGATTTATATATCACTCGTTGGGGAAAACGAGCAAAGAATATGAAAATTTAAGGAGGAAGTTAAAAATGAAAAAATTATCATTAGGTTTATTAAGTTTAGTGGCAGCTATTTCTTTAGTTGGATGTGGAAATAGTGGTGAAGAGAAAACAACATTAAAAGTTGGAGCAACAGCTGTTCCTCATGCAGAGATTTTAGAACAAGCCAAACCATTACTTAAGGAAAAAGGAATTGAATTAGATGTTGTCACATTCCAAGACTATGTCTTACCCAATACAACTTTAGATGAAGGAGAATTAGATGCGAACTACTTCCAGCACATCCCTTACTTAGAGGGATTTAATGAAGAGCATGGAACACATCTAGTTAATGCAGGTGGAATTCACATCGAGCCAATCGGTATTTACTCTAAAAATTATAAATCTTTAGATGAATTACCTGAAGGCGCTACAATTATCATGAGTAATTCAGTTGCTGATCATGGACGTATGTTATCCTTATTACAAACAGAAGGATTAATTACTTTAGATTCTAATGTAGATGCTAGTGTTGCTACAGTAGAAGATATTATTGAAAATCCTAAAAACTTAACATTCAAAACCGATATTGATCCAGGTATGTTAGTTACTGTTTATGAACAAAATGAAGGAGATGCGGTTTTAATTAACACAAACTATGCATTAGACGGTGGATTAAATCCAATGACTGATTCTATTGCTATGGAAGGATCTGAATCTCCTTATGTAAATATCATCGCTGTTAATAGCGGAGATGAAAACCGTGATGATATTAAAACATTAGTTGAAGTTTTACGTTCTAAAGAAATCCAAGATTTCATTGTTGAAACATATGCAGGAGCGGTTGTTCCTGTTTCTGAATAATTCATTTAAAAGCACTCAAGTAAATCGAGTGCTTTTTCATATCCTACGTTTAAAAAGTATGAAATAATAAATGCTATAAAAGAGCCATAATATAAATTGATAGATTATACCATAAATACAGGTAATTTATGGTATAATATTAAAACAAAGAAAGGGTGAGAACGATGATTGAATTCAAATCGAGTTTAAAGATTAAAAATGAAAAAACAAATTTAGTAGTTGGCGTTTTCTCAGATATCTCTCATGACATTATTACTCAATTAGATAAAGCATTAAATAAACGTTTATCAGTTTCATTAGAAGAGGGATTAATTCCAACTAACTTTAAAGATATCACGCCAATTTATCCATTAGGGCAAATTGAAAGTAAAAAAGTTTATATTGTGGGATTAGGCAAATCAACAGATTTTACGGTTGAAAAATGTCGTAAAGTTTTAGGAAAAGTCGCAAAAGCAGCAAAAGAGGATGTAACCATCTTATTAGAAACATTCGATTGTAAAGCTGTCTCAATTAATGAATTAGCGACAGTTTGTGCTGAAGCTATCACTTTATCAACATATAAAATGGAAACTTATAAGACTGAAGAGAAAGCTACAACACCTGTTAATTTCTTCATCCATTGCGATTCACAAATTACAGATGATTTAAATCGTGGAGTGATTTACGGAGAGGCAACAAACAGTGCTCGTCAATTATTAAATGAGCCAGGTAATAAATTAACGGCAACAGATTTAGCGAGTCATATCGCTCAATTCGCTAATGAACATGAATTAGAAATTCGCATCGTTGAAAAAGATGAAATGGAACAACTAGGAATGGGTGGAATCCTTGGTGTTAACCGCGGATCCGTCCAACCTCCAAAAATGATTGTCGTGAAATATCAAGGAACACCACGCTTTGAAAATATCACTGCCTTAGTTGGTAAAGGTTTAACGTTCGATACAGGTGGATATTGTCTAAAACCACGTTCTGGGATGGAAGCAATGAAAGGTGATATGGGGGGAGCCGCTTCTGCATTCGGTGCTTTCCAAGTTGCGGTACGCTTAAACTTACCAGTCAACTTATTACTTGTTATTCCATCAACAGATAACATGATTAGCGGAGATGCAATCAAACCTGGTGATATCCTAACAACAATGAGTGGGAAAACTGTCGAAGTAACAAACACAGATGCTGAGGGACGTTTAATCTTAGCAGATGGTATCACATTTGCTAAACACTTAGGTGCAAGCAAAATCATTGATTTAGCTACTTTAACAGGAGCAATTATTGCAGCATTAGGTGCTGATACAACAGGAGCCTTTACTAATAACCAAGCCTTCTTAGATGAATTTCAGAAAGCTGCTGATTTAACAAATGAATATATGTGGCAAATGCCTTTATTCCCTCGTGATCAAAAAGCTCTTCGTAATAGTGATGTAGCTGATTTAAACAATGCTCCAATCGGAAAACCTGGAGCGATTATGGCTGCAGCCTTCTTAAAAGAATTCGTTGAAGATACACCATGGATTCACTTAGATATTGCTGGAACTGCTGATTCAAAAACAGCTTATGATTTAGGTCCAAAAGGTGGAACTGGAGTTATGGTTCGTACAATCGCAAAATACTTAGAATTACAAGGATAATGCCTAATCTAAAGAGATATCGTCTAACGATATCTCTTTTTTTGTTTTTAATCATAATCCTCCACTTCTTAAAATACATTAGATATTAATTATGAAACATTGATGGAGGATTAAATATGTCAGAACTAGTCAAAGATTTGGAACATATTATCTGGTCATACTTAGCAATTCCAATATTGTTATTTGTTAGTTTAATATTTACGTTCTATTTTCAAGGCGTTCAATTTAGATTTAAAAAAATGATTCAGTGCTTAACTAAAAAATCATCTAATAGTAGTGTGTCCTCCTTTCAGTCATTTACAATGGCATTAGCTGCGCGAGTAGGCGTTGGTTCATTAGCTGGAGTTGCTCTTGGAATTTACATCGGAGGACCTGGAAGTGTATTTTGGATGTGGATAAGCGCCTTAATTACAGCAGCCGCTTCATTCGTTGAAAGTACACTTGCACAACTGTATAAAAAAAGAGATGGGGATATTTATATTGGAGGGCCTGCTTACTACATTGAATATGGAATGCATCAAAAAGGATTTGCAGTTATTTATGCTTTTATTATCGTCTTAACCTATACATTTGGCTTCAGTGCAATTCAAGCCAATACTATTGCAACGTCATTTAGGGATGTATTATCTATTCCTCCACTATTAACTGGAGTTGGATTAGCATTGATCACTTCAATGATTATTTTTGGTGGGGCTTCAACAATTGCTAAAATGACATCAAAGATTGTTCCAATTATGGCTCTATTCTATATAGGAATTGGTCTTTTTGTTATGATTACTCACTTTGATTATATTCCAACTTTTTTTATGACTATTTTCCAAGATGCTTTTCAGCCATCTCCCTTAATTGGAGGAACCGTGATGTATACCATCATCATTGGAATTAAACGTGGTGTTTTTTCTAATGAAGCTGGAATGGGATCGGGTGCTCATGCAGCCGCGGTAACTAATAGCGATAATCCTACTGATCAAGGCTATATTCAATCTTTTGGAGTTTATGTTACAACACTATTTATTTGTACGATTACTGCTTTTTTAATTATGGTGACTAATGCCGTGGAAGTTGGCACGACTCACAGTAATGGAATCGAGTTAACTCAGTATGCTTTAACAGAACTATTTGGCCCAATTGGTGGAGTTATTTTAGCGATTTCTATTTTCTTCTTCGCTTTTAGTACCATTTTAACTGGATATTTTTATGGTGAATGTAATGTAAAATATTTATGTAAGAATGAAAAGATTCTTTATCCTGTCAGAGTAATTGTGTTAATTGTGATTTTGATTTCATCCATCGGCTCAGCCTCATTGATTTGGTCACTTGTCGACTTAGGAGTTGCATTAACTGCCACAATTAATGTTATGGCCCTTTGTTATTTGGCTAAAGAGGTTAAAGTTATTATGAATAAGAAAAGGTCGTAAAGTTAAACTTTACGACCTTTTCTGTTATTTTACTGGAGTTTCTAAAAATTGAATTAATGAGCATGGCTCACCATCATCAAATAAACGTTCTGAATCATCTACTGTTTTACGGATTTCATCCTTAATTTCATCTAGCTTTTGTAAAATTGTATCTGTATGGAATGTTTCTACGTTATAGTATAAAAATAAATCTTCAAACGCTTTAGCTGTTCGATTTAACTCTTGATTAATTTTAATAAACGAAGTGATATTTTTACTCTTAGCTGCATTTTGGAAATGTTCTAAATCAAGGCGAATCATTTCAATTACATCATCTTCATTTTCGTATTCTTTTAAGGGAAGTGGATACGGTTTAAGACGTTCTAAGAAATAACGATTTGATCGATTGATATTATAAACATAAGATAATTTAAATTCTCCAATATGAAATCTCACATAACAACATTTTGCACTTAATTGGAGAACTTCTCCCCCCATTTGTCTTAGTTTCATTTCATGTTGCTCAGCTTC
This sequence comes from Turicibacter sp. T129, assembly GCF_025594975.1. Taxonomy (NCBI): domain Bacteria; kingdom Bacillati; phylum Bacillota; class Erysipelotrichia; order Erysipelotrichales; family Turicibacteraceae; genus Turicibacter; species Turicibacter sp. T129. The sequence continues at coordinate 28,626 of NZ_JAMQUU010000041.1, forward strand.
CATTTCTAAATAACTAGCTTGAGTTAAAACGCCTGAAGTTGTATAAGATCGAGTAGGTCTATAAGTTCGCGAGTATTTTGACATAATTCATTCTCCTTTAAAAGAAGTAATAGTATTTATAGGATATTTATTCTAATTAGACATAAAAGATCAGAATATAGACTGTGGAAATGGCAACAGCAATTATCATGATTGGGAACCCAATTTTCAAAAAGTCACCGAATGATAGTTTATATCCTTTTTTGTGCAACATCCCACTAACAATAACATTAGATGAAGCACCAACGATACTACCATTTCCACCTAAACATGCACCTAAAGCTAATGACCACCATAAAGCCGTTGTATCCATTCCTGTCATTTGTCCGATATTTAAAATTAACGGAATCATAGTTGCGACGAATGGGATATTATCTAAGAAAGCCGAAGCAATGGCCGCTACCCATAAGATTAATAGTGACGTAATCATCACACTTCCACCTGTTAGGCTAATTAATCCACTTGCTAATACTTCAAGGACACCTACTGTTTCAAGTGCTCCAACCATAACGAATAATCCCATAAAGAAGAAGATGGTTGGCCACTCTACTTCCTCTAACACTTCTTCTACGTCAACTTTACTAATTAATAAAAGAATACCAGCACCTAATAAGGCAATAGTCGCTGATTCAATTCCGATTGCATGGTGTGTAGCAAATCCAGCAATTGTTAACAATAAGATAATTCCACTTTTTTTGAGTAGGGTTGAATCAGTAATTGCCTTAGACACATCAAACTGTTCAATTTTCTTCTTATTATCTTCACTAATGTGTAATTGTTTATGGAATATAAGTTTTAAAATCAATAACACAACAGTGAAAATAACAAGCACAATCGGTCCTAAATTAAATAAAACATCCGTAAAAGATAATCCTGTTGCCCCACTAATCATAATGATGGTTGGATCCCCGATTGATGTCGCAAGCCCACCAATATTTGCACTAAAGACTTCGGTTAATAAAAACGGTATTGCATTTAAACCTAATGTTTCTGTTATAACAAAGGTCACTGGAGCAATTAATAAAATGGTTGTAACATTATCGAGTAAAGCAGATGAAACAGCAGTAATAATAGCGAAATAAACCATAATTCGCCAAGGACTTCCCTTTGATAACTTAGCTGTTTTAATTGCAACGTATTGGAAAACTCCTGTACGCTTTAAAATGTTAACAATAATCATCATTCCAATTAATAAACCAACGGTATTAAAATCAATAAATTCTAAAGCTTGTTCTTGATTAAAGATATGAAAAACTACCATTAGAACTGCTGCAATTAATGCAATCACAGTTCGATTAAATTTTTCAGAAATAATAATTCCATAAGCAATCAGAAATATGATAATTGCAGGAAGAAAATGTGGATTTTCCAAGATGTTCACTCCTTTATGAAAATTTTGCAGAATTCATTATAGGATAATTGATTAGTAATTAATACACGTAATTTATGTAATAATTAGGGATAAAATAGATAATTTTAGTTTATTATTGGATTATTTTCATAATTTAAGGAAAAAAATCAAATTTATAAACCGTTTTATCACCTACTTATACTAATTATTAATATTTACTTTTTTTGAATATTTAGTCCTATGAGACGATGACTTATTTTAATTTTAAAATACACCCACATTTTTTTAATACCCGTAGAATTAGACATACTAAAACAGAATGATTTAAGTAATGGAGTGAAACATTAATGAAAGCAAATTGTAGTAGTGAATTCTTGGGAACTGAAAAAATTAGCAAACTCCTTTTGTCTTTTTCTATGCCCGCTTTTATCGCCATGCTTGCTAGTGGGATTTATAATATAGTCGATACTATCTTTGTAGCGAAAGGAATCGGAACTTTAGCTATAGGTGGGATTGGGATTGTTTTTCCCATTCAAACGTTATATGCTGCATTTGCTCAAATGATCTCCATTGGAGCAGCTTCAGCAATTTCAAGAAGTTTAGGTGAACAAAATAATAATCGTGCTAATCAGGTAATGACTAATGCCTATATTTTGACAACCATTATCTCAATCTTATTAATGATTACTAGCTTCTTTTTTATTAATCAAATCTTATATATCTTTGGATCAAATGAAGAATTAATTCCTTATGCACGTGATTATTTGCTCATTTCAATCTGGGCTATTCCTTTTAATGCTCTTGCTTTACTTTCTAGCGCTGTATTTCGTTCCGAAGGAAATATTAAAATTTCAATGATCACAGTGTTAATTGGATCATTATTCAATATAGCACTCGATCTTTTATTCATTTTTGTTTTAAACTGGGGAATTAAAGGTGCAGCTTTAGCTACTGTCCTTGCACAAGCCTTAGCGACTGCTTTTTCTTTATTCTTTATTCTTAGTCATCGCAGTATTGTTAAGTTTGAGCGAAAATACTTCATCCCAAATTTAAAAGTTTCCACTTCAATTATTAGTGTGGGGTTTTCGGCCTTTGCACGAAATGGAGCAAGCTCACTCTTTGCTCTCATCACGAACGCAACCTTAAGAAGTTATGGAGGAACTGTTTCGCTAACAGCCTTTGGAACAGTTAATCGAATCATCTCCTTTTTCTTTTTACCAATCATGGGAATCAATCAAGGATTACAACCGATCGCTAGTTATAACTACGGAGCCAAACAACCGGATCGAATTAAACAAGTCGTTAAACTCGCACTTATATATACGACGATCATCGGGGCTATTGGATCAATCGTCGGAATTTTATTTCCAAGTACGGTGATTAACTTATTTACAAAAGATAAAAGTTTAATTTCCGAGGCAACTTTTGTTTTACGATTACAACTTCTTTTCTTTTGGACCATCGGACTACAAATGGTAGCCTCAACCTTTTATCAATCATTAGGAAAACCAATCCCTTCACTATTTCTTTCAATCCTTAGACAATTCATTATTTTAATCCCACTTATTCTCATCTTACCTCGATATACCTCACTTGGATTAAACGGTGTCTGGTATTCTTTTCCCATTTCTGATTTTACGGCCTTTGTTATTTCAGCCCTTATTCTTTGGCGAGCTTGGCATCATCTTAATAAAAAAAGCGACGACAATTAATTGTCGTCGCTTTTTTTAATCGATAATCGTCCATGTTCCTCTTCGTTGTTCAGGTTCTTCCGGTGTGTTTACACGTTCGCCTAAGGCAACACCACCCATAAATTCATAACCCTCTGGAATTTTTAATTTTCCTTCATAGTCATAAAACTTTTCACTTTGATTCAACGCTTTAACTTCATCAATCCAACAACTTGCAAGATTTAAATCTTCAGCAGCAAGTAAAATATTTTGAGTACACACTGCGCAATCAACCATAGCATTAGTTGCAAGTTTATCACCTAAAATCAAAATTAGAGCTGGTGCTCCATAAAAATAATCATGTCCTATATGGCCTTTAACCATTCCAATCTCATCATTTAATTGATGAATAATCTCACAGTTTAAAATACCAACTAGAAACCAAGGCTGCTCATTATTACAACTTGGCGCACTAAGACCACATTTGATTAATAGTTCCAACTGATTTTTCGATAATTTTGTGCCTTTAAATTCATGATGGCTTCTTCGTTTAGCAATTGCTTCTAGTGTATTCAACAAATCATCTCCCTTCATCAACTATTAACATTATTAGCGTATCCAAAATCTTTAAACGTAATCGATAATTTTATTTCTTAAATTTTAATTTAACGAGATAATCATCCTTTTCATTGAAAAATGTCGATCATATACTAAAGCATGCGGATGAGAATTTAATCCCGCTACTATTTATCCTGTCATAAATAGTCACTTACAAATAAACGATCTAATTGACATAATTATAGATAAACTACTGGACGGTGAAAGAATGTATACCAATAAAACTGATTTTTATCAAAATGATTACTATTATGATAAGCAGAAACTCACATGCTCCAACTTACCTTTAGCAACAGCTTACGTTCGACCACAATCTTACAAAAATTTAAATAGTCCATTTCAAACGCTAAAACAAGGGACTTTTTTTGCCGATCTTTATGATCCATATAAACCACGAAAAGTATCTAAAGGAGGCCGTTACGATGAGTAAAGAAGTACTTCTTAGAAAACTCCAAGCGTTGAACTTGATAGCTGTTGATCTTCAACTCTTTCTTGATACTCACCCAGGAAATAAAGAAGCATTAGAAGATTATAGACAAGTCACTAAACAATATCAAAAACTTAGAGAAGATTATGAATATGAATATGGACCACTTACTAACTTTGGTTATATGACTTCATTTGATCAATATAGTTGGGTTAATGATCCATGGCCTTGGGAACAACGTTAAGAGGAGATGAGAGTATGTGGATTTATGAAAAAAAATTACAGTATCCAGTCGACATTAAACAACGTGATTTGAGAATGGCGAAAGCCATTTATGAAGAATTAGGAGGAGCCGATGGGGAATTATCAGCTTCTATGGAATATCTACAACAACGTTACACAATGCCAACTGGGAAATCAATTGCAACCTTAACTGATATCGGAACAGAAGAGCTAGCACATCTTGAAATCGTCTCTTCTTTAATTTTTCAATTAACTGCTGGAGCAACAATGGAAGAGATTAAACGTGCTGGTTTTGATGGAATATATGCTTCACGTGGTACTTCTGTATTCCTAGCTGATCCTGAAAACACACCTTGGACAGCTGCTTATATTGATATGAAAGGTGATCCAGTTGCTGACATCACCTCGAATATGGGGGCTGAACAACGCGCTCGTGCTGGATATGAACACTTACTCGATATGACAACAGATGAAGATGTTAAAAAAGTCCTTTCTTATTTAAGAGAACGTGAAATTGTTCATTTCCAACGCTTTGGTGAAACACTAGTTCATGTTCAAGAGCACTTAGCTCATGATAAATATTTTTTCAAAGATAGCAAATGATAATTGATATACTAATCCCTTAATCTAATGATTAAGGGATTTTATTTTAATACTCGTTCAATGTCACCATTCTAAGCCAATAGACATATTTTAAATTAGGCAAGATGATGATGCCTATTAGTTTAAGAAGCTTCATTACTTGGAGGATGTTATGTAGTTTCTTAAACATGTTATATGGAGGTAATGCCTCCCATGTTCAGAAACGAGCATGGAGTAAGAGATCACTCTTCAACATCCTTTGAATTGCTGGAATTTCCTAAAGCTCATTCAACCACAACGTAAAAGCGAATAGCTTTAAGCGTGAAGGTGACGAAAGTAGAAAAAATGAATGAGATGGCATATGGTTAAATCCTAAGTGCTAGGACAATGGATCATCAGCAGGTAAGCCTCGAATAGAGGAAACTTCAACGACTATCCTAAATAGGAGTAGGCTATAAGCGATTGATAGCCGAAGCGGAGGATACCCTTCTACTTTATAAAAGGGTAATGATATAGTCTGCACTCATATGAAAATATGAGATGTTCTTCAATGAACTGCATGAGTCTAGCGAGCTCATGTGAACAGTGTCAAAACATAGTCGTTTTGATTTGGTGCAAACGTGATTTATAATCCTTATAATACAACCGTTCAAAATCCAGGGCTTATGCAACCTGGTATGCTACAACAAACTAGTTATCCAGCAGCACAACAATCTTCTATGCTACAACAATGTAGCTATCCAGTAACCCAACAATCTGTTATGCCTACAGCTGCTTATCCAACTTCAGCAACAACACAATTAGCTAACACAACTGCTTATCAACCCGTTCAACAAGCATTCCCAGCTGTTCAAGCTGTACCAGTTCCAGCTTGTGGTGTTCCTACTCCGGTTTGTGGAGTTCCAATGGCACAACCTGTGGTTATTCCTCAACCCGTTCAACAAGTCCAACCGGTTCAACCACAAATTGCTAGCACACAAGCAACGACTGCTCAACATAAAAAAACAACGTATGTTGAAGCCTATTTAGAACCAGTGGATGCACAGGTTCCATTAATGCAGCCAACTGTTTCAAAAAAAGTTGTTGAGAAAAAAACATATCCTGTAAGTGATGAGATTGTTTATGTTGAGCAAAAACCATTAAAAAATTCAACGATGCAAGATTATAACTTATATTTAATGGAAAATGAATATTATTCTGATGATGAACCTAATTACAAAAAAACGGTTCATACTACTTATCCACAAGCAAGGGCAGATAAGAAAGGTAGTCCATTAACTTGTGAAAATCTCCCTCTTGCTACAGCTTATGTTCGTATGCAAACTTATACTTCCTTAAATAATCCAACTGAAACCTTACAACAAGGAACAGCTTTTAATGAACTTTATGACGTCTATACTCCTCAAAAAGTTGCTCAACCTAACATCTTTATGTTAAAAGGGGGATGTCGATAATGAATAAAAAACAATTTTTATTACAACTTCAAGCGGTTAACTTAATTGCAGTTGATTTACATCTTTTCCTAGATACACATCCGGATAATAAAGAAGCTTTAAATGATTATGAAAAAGTATCTAAACAATATCAATCACTAAAACAGCAATATGAACAACAATTTGGTCCCCTTGTGAGTTTTGGATATTCTTCAAGTGTTGAACATTACAAATGGGTTGATGAACCTTGGCCTTGGCAAAATAAATAAGGAGGAGTTTAGACTATGTGGATTTATGAAAAAAGACTGCAATTCCCAGTAGATATCAAAAAACGTGATCCAAAAATGGCAAAAGCAATTTTTGATGCATTAGGTGGTGCTGATGGTGAATTAGCTGCTTCAATGGAATATCTTCAACAACGTTATAGTATGCCAACTGGTCAATCAATTGCAACTTTAACGGATATCGGAACTGAAGAACTAGCGCATCTTGAAATTGTTTCATCAATGATTTATCAACTAACTGATGGAGCAAGTATTGATGAGCTTAAAAAAGCTGGTTTAGATGGTGTTTATGCTGGACGTGGAACAAGTATCTTCTTAGCAGATCCTGAAGGAACACCTTGGACAGCTGCTTATATTGATATGAAAGGTGATCCAGTAGCAGATATTACATCAAATATGGCTGCTGAACAACGCGCTCGTGCGGGTTATGAACATTTACTAGATTTAGCAACGGATGATGAAGTCGTTCGTGTTTTATCTTATTTACGCGAACGAGAAGTTGTTCACTTCCAACGTTTTGGTGAAACATTAATGCATGTTCAAGATTTCTGTGCAACAAATCGTCATTTCTTTATGGATGATCATCACTAATCAAACTTCATTTAATAAAAAAGAGCTTCTATTCACTTTTTGAATAGAAGCTCTTTTCACTATATCGTTTAATGTAACTTAACAATTTCTTTTGCTCGTGCAATAGCTTGATCAAAATGACGACAAACTTGTGCTCGTCCAATTTCACGTACCAGTCCAACACGCTTAATGACTTTATAAGGACTGTCATTAACTTCACTTAAAATTAATGTCGTGTTTGAACGCTGACAGTTATCATGTAATAAATTTAAAGCATGAACAGCTGTCGCATCAATAACTGGAACGTTACGAAGGCGAATAATTAACACTTTTGATGGTCCTTGTAACGATTGAATAGAATCTAAGAATTTATCCGCAGCTCCAAAGAAGAATGGCCCATTAATTTTATAAATTAAAATTTCATCTGATAAAGCTTCTTTTAATTCTTCATCTAATAATTCTAAATCGTCATCGTCATCATTCATTTCAATTCCTTGGATATCTGTGACATCCGTCATACGCTTCATAAATAAGAATGATGTTAATACCATTCCAACACTGATAGCTAATGTTAAATCAAATAAAACAGTTAAGAAGAACGTTGATAATAAGACAACGACATCACTTTTTGGTGCACTTAATAATTTTTTAAACATACGCCATTCGCTCATATTATAAGAAACCATGATTAAGACAGCAGCTAATGTCGCTAGCGGAATCATTTTTACAAGTGGCATTAAGAATAATAAAATAAATAGTAATGTAATGGCATGAACAACTCCTGCAATTGGAGTACGCCCTCCATTTTTAATATTTGCCACTGTTCGCGCAATCGCACCTGTTGCAGGCATTCCCCCAAATAAACCAGAGGCAATATTGGCAACACCCTCAGCCACTAACTCCATATTTGAACGATGCTTACTTCCAATCATTCCGTCTGAAACAACGGCTGAAAGTAATGATTCAAGTGAACATAAGAAAGCGATAGTGAAAGCTGGTGATAACAAAGTTTCAATTTTACTCCATGTTATATGTGGAATTGACGGCATTGGGAATGACGATGATAAATTCGTGTATTGGGTCCCAATCGTTTGAACATCTAATTTTAAAAGAGCAACTAGAGCCGTCGTCACAATAATTGAAATTAATGAAGCGGGAATTTTCTTATTAATTTTGGGCCAAATAATTAAAATAGCTAATGCAATAGCTCCAATCATAAATGGCATCCATTGTATTTGATCAAATGATGCAAAATAAAGTTTCCACTTATCAATAAATCCTGTTGGGACCGCACCAAGATTCATCCCAAAGAAGTCTTTAATTTGTGAACTAAAAATGGTTAATGCAATCCCACTCGTAAATCCAACAGTAATTGGATAGGGGATATACTTGATGACACTTCCTAATTTCAATAATCCAAATAAAATTAAAATAATTCCAGCTAAGATTGTTGTAATTAATAATCCTTCCGTTCCATGAGCAGCTACAACACTATAAACAACCACCATAAATGTTGCACTCGGTCCACCAATTTGAACACGACTTCCACCAAGTAAAGAAATAAAGAAACCTGCAATAATAGCGGTATATAGCCCCTGTTCAGGGGAAACACCTGAAGAAATAGCCAACGCGATTGATAGTGGCAATGCAATAATTGCGACAATCAATCCAGCAATAACGTCTTTGACGAATTGCTCCTTATTATAAGTTTTCATAACTGATAGTAACTTAGGCTTTAACCTTGTCGACACCTTTCATACTCCCTTTCGAATTAGTTGCTTCAGACATTAAATTTTCTAATATTTAGCAATTAAAACAACGATTAATATTATACCACAGGAAAAAGCCTCCATAACACGTTATGAAGGCTTTTTTTACACATTATTCTTACAATTATCTACCTTTTGGAGCTGTTGCACCTGGTGCAGTTTTTTCAGCACGAACTGGTTTACCGTTAATTAATTTAGAGTTTAATTTACGGATAATTGCATTTGCATGTGCTTTATCTACATTAATGAATGAGAATTTTTTATAAACATCGATATCTCCGATTGCACGAGCTGGGATATCTGATTTTTTCGTTAACATTCCAACGAAGTCTTTAGCTTTAACTTTTTGTTTAGATCCAACGTTTACGAATAAACGAACTTCGTTTTTACGCATACCTTTAGATTTATTGTTTGATGTCACTTCTTCGATATGTGCGTACTCTTTCGTACTTTGACCAATGTTCATACGTAATAATCCTGCAGCAACTTGCTCTAAGCTGTATCCTTTTTCTAAGATTGCAGCGATTAATTCGTTTTCTTTTGTAAAGTCTTGTCCTTCTAAGTTAGCAATCACATCTTCGATAACGTTGCTTGAACGTTTTTCTTGGATTTGCTCAACTGTTGGGATAGGCATTTTAGACATTTTTGTTTTTGTATAGTCTTCAATACGACGGATACGGAACATATCTTTTCCGAATACGAATGTAATTGATAATCCAGTCATACCGGCACGACCTGTACGTCCGATACGGTGTACATAGTTTTCTTCATTTAAAGGAATATCGTAGTTGAATACTGCTTCAACGTTGCTTACGTCGATTCCACGAGCCGCGATATCAGTTGCTACTAAGATATTAACATTTTTACGACGGAAGCTATTCATAACGCGGTCACGTTGAGCTTGTTTTAAATCTCCGTGTAACCCTTCAGTTACGTATCCCTCTTCTTGTAATTTAGAAACTAATTCATCAACTTCACGTTTAGTGTTTGTGAACACGATTGATGAAGTTAATCCCATCATATCGATGCAACGAATCATTGCATGAACGCGGTCTTGACGTTTTACTTCAACGAAGTATTGGTCGATTTTTTTGTTTGATAATTCTTCTGAAACAACTTTAACGATTTCAGGAGATTTTTGATAAGTTTTAGCGATGTTCATGATTTCACGAGCCATTGTCGCTGAGAACATAACTGTTTGACGAGATTCAGGAGTTTTTTCTAAGATTTCTTCGATATCATCTTTGAATCCCATGTTTAACATTTCATCAGCTTCATCTAAAACTAACATTTTTAAGTTTTCTAATTTTAAAGTTCCACGGCGCATGTGGTCCATAACACGTCCTGGCGTACCAACAACGATTTGAACACCTTTTTTAAGCGCGCGGATTTGAGGATCGTATGATTGTCCTCCATAGATTGATAAAATATGAACGTCACGCATATTGCGAGCGAACTTTTTAGATTCTTCATGAACTTGGACAGCTAATTCACGAGTTGGACATAATACTAATGCTTGAACGTTGCGATTCTTAGGATCGATTTTCTCAAGGATTGGTAACATGAATGCAGCAGTTTTTCCTGTTCCTGTTTGTGCTTGTCCGATAATATCTTTTCCAGATAATACAACTGGGATTGCCTCTGCTTGGATTGGTGATGGTTTAACGTAACCAATTTCTTCAATTGCCTTTAAAATTGCAGGCGATAAAGCAAGATCTTTAAATGTAATTTCAGTCATTCTTTGCTTCCTTTCTATTTAAACACAAAAAAACGTAAATGAACCAACGATCACTTACGATAGTGTATGTTTTTACGAAGTGTCCACTTATTATACAATAATTTTTTTTCATTTGCAATACGAGTCAGATGATGTTATCGCTTCCGCTACGCCTATTCTATTTAAGTCTACACAAATGTATACCCAATGTGAATTCTATAGATGGATGTGCTCTAATTCAAGCCAAATTAGCTTTATTAGCATCCAGTTCTGCTCGTCTTAACGGATGATTTGTTAACTTTTAGCCAACCATTAATTCTTATTGTCTGGTTCGAGCCCCTACGTTATTTCTGTGTCCCAATTTAAACATTTTTATCAACTTTATTATGAACGAATTTATCTCTTAATTTTCATTGATAAAAAAGAAAAATGAGTTATTTTTTCCCATTTAGATTCAAGTGATCATCTCAACTGCTGTTAATGAATGGGCATGGCTAATCATTCATGTAATAAAGATGAAAAATATGATATAATGTTTCAAGATAAATTACACGGAGGTGTTGTTACATGCTTACAGTCTCTAATGTCGGTTTACGATATGGTGATAAAAAGTTATTCGAAGAAGTTAACTTAAAATTCACTCCTGGAAACTGCTACGGTGTTATCGGAGCAAATGGAGCTGGAAAATCTACTTTTTTAAAAATCTTAGCAGGTGAAATTGAACCTAATACAGGACACGTAAGTTATCCAAAAGATTTACGTATGTCAGTTTTAAAACAGGATCATTATCAATATGATGAATTACCAGTTTTAGAAACTGTTATCCGCGGAAATGAACGTTTATTCCAAATCACTGAAGAGAAAAATGCATTATACATGAAGCCTGACTTCAATGAGGAAGATGGAATTCGTGCAGCTGAACTTGAAGGTGAATTCGCTGAATTAAACGGATGGGAAGCTGAATCTGATGCGGCTGCTTTATTACAAGGATTAGGAATCCCAACTGAATTACACGATAAATTAATGAAAGATTTAACAGGGGCCGAAAAGGTCAAAGTTTTATTAGCTCAAGCTTTATTCGGAAATCCTGATATTTTAGTTCTTGATGAGCCTACCAACCACTTAGATATCCAATCAATCAACTGGTTAGAAGAGTTCTTAATCAACTTTGAAGGGACAGTTATCGTTGTATCCCATGACCGTCACTTCTTAAACAAGGTGTGTACACACATCTGTGATGTTGACTTTGGAAAAATCAAATTATTCGTTGGTAACTACGACTTCTGGTACGAATCAAGTCAATTATTAAACCGTATGGCTAAAGAAGCTAACAAGAAAAAAGAAGAACAAATTAAAGAATTACAAGATTTCATCGCTCGTTTCTCGGCTAATGCCTCTAAATCTAAACAAGCGACATCTCGTAAAAAATTATTAGATAAAATCAAATTAGAAGACTTAGAGCCATCAAGTCGTCGCTATCCATACGTTGGATTCAAACCTGAACGTGAAGTTGGAAATGATATCTTAATGGTTGAAGGGTTAACAAAAACAGTGGATGGAGTTAAAGTGTTAGATAACGTTAGCTTCATGGTTCGTAAAGACGATAAAATTGCATTCATCGGAGACGAAATTGCTGTTACAACCTTATTCAAAATCTTAAATGGAGAAATGGAAGCAGATAGTGGAACATTCAAGTTCGGTGTTACAATCAAAACTGCTTACTTCCCAAAAGATAACTCAGAATTCTTTAACGGTTCTGAATTATCACTAGTTGACTGGTTACGTCAATATTCTGATGACCAAACAGAAAGCTACGTTCGTGGATTCTTAGGACGCATGTTATTCTCTGGTGAAGAAGCCCTTAAAAAAGCTTCAGTTTTATCAGGGGGAGAAAAAGTACGTTGTATGTTATCACGCATGATGTTAGCAAATGCCAACGTTTTAATGCTTGATCAACCAACTAACCACTTAGACCTTGAGTCAATCACAGCACTTAATAACGGATTAAAAGACTTCACAAGCAACGTCTTATTCGCATCACATGACCACCAATTCATCCAAACAATTGCTAACCGTATTATCGACATCAAAGAAGACGGTTCAATCGTTGACAAACAAACAACATACGATGAATATTTAGCTTTAGCATAAAAAGCTGAGAGATGCGCTTAACTCGGCGTAAAAGTGGAGCCCCCATTCTAACTAAAAGTTAGGTTTCCACCACTGATGAGGTGATATTGCCTATCGTTCGGTAGGAGACTTTATAGAGCAGTTGCGCCTCGAAGCTAGATTCGGGCATGACGCTCATTTCTAAGCTTTTATATACTTAACCACGTACATTTTTGTACGTGGTTTTTTATTTTTTCATCATTTTGATGACAGATAGAGTCAAATACTCAAAGTTTATCACTAGTTTTGCGATGCCGTATAAATGCCTACGCTCCTGATTATAATGAATATACCAAGGATAATCGTTTATAAGGGGGAGCAAAAATGATTACACTAAGACCTATTTCAAAAGATAATTTCTGGGACTGCATAGATTTAGCGGTCCATCCCGAACAACAAAGCTTTGTCACTTCAAATGCTATTTCAATTGCCCAGTCTAAGGTACAGCCTGAATGTATCCCACTAGCCATCTATCATGAGGATGTGATGGTAGGATTCGTCATGTATTGCCTTGATACTGACGATGATGAGTATTGGATTTATCGCCTGATGATTGATCAACACTATCAAAATCAAGGATTTGGTACTGAAGCTCTCCACCAAGTGATTGAACTCATCAAAAATGATAAAACTCGTCACCAAATCTTTTTAGGTGTTCATATTGAAAGTGAATCTGCAATCCATCTCTATAAACAAGTAGGATTCGAATTTAATGGACAAATTTTTGGTCAAGAACATGTGATGGTACTAAATTACTAATTATCTTCATTTCTAATCTTATTTAACAATCTGTCTCTTCATTAAATTCATCTTCCTATCCTACTATAAAGTACTATTTGACTAACTTAGCATTTAAAACATCATCTCATCACGGCTGAATGAATTAATAAACTTCAATAAAATAGGGAAACAGTGATGAAGTTGTTTCCTTATTTTGTTATTTTCATTGTATTTTCCTTTTTTTTCATCTAAAATGATTACTGAATCACTTATTTTGGGGAATTTTTAAAATGATGAAAATGGAGGAGTTTTATGCAGCGTAATATTTCAAAGAAGCCAATTATTATTTTAGGTAGTTTATTGACTCTATTAATAGTGGTTACCATCATTTATGGTATTTTATCAGCTAAAAATAAAGAACTAAAACTCGAACAATTAATCGACACATCTTATGAAGTCTTAGATGTTCGTCGTCATAAAAAAGAAAAAACCTATGAGGTTGATATTCAAGCTGAGCTCTCGTATGCTGATAATATTTTATTAGCCAATAAATTATTAAAAGAACTTGAACAATATGATCAAACAAATGCCGTCAAGTTAAACATGAACGTTTATCAACAAAAACCAACAAAAACGACAAAAGATTCAGTTGATTTCACCGATCAAGCATATCGCTATACCATTGAAACAAATGGTTCTTACATTTATCAATACGAGCCACTCCATACAGCGAATTTAACTAACGATTTATTATTCTCAACTGAATGGGAGATTAAAGATTCACAGCTATCTAAAAATGAACTCACTTTCAGTGCCATCTTACCGAAAACATTATCACCAGAAGAAGTGACATCACTATTAAATGAGTTAGCCGATGAAATGATTCGTTACAATTTTAAAAATACCGAAAAAGCTTCGGCCACGATTCAATCAGAAATTAGTGATACAGAAACTTATTACTATTTATCTGAGCAGCCAAATTATTTAATTTATAAAACACGTTTAATCGGTTAAGGGGGAACTCAGTTATGAAATATCCAATCATTTTTTTATTTTCGCTTTTACCAGCTTTCTTAACAAGTAACCAAGAAACATTAAAGCCAATTAATATTCCTGTCGATATTCATGAAGATTTTGCATCATTAGATGACATCATGGCTACTTTAGAAGGAAGTGTGACTTTAGATGAAGAAACAGATACTTATACATACAGAATTCAAGGTCAAGAAATTAAACTAAATCTTAACTACGGATATAGCGAGGTGAATGGCGAAAATGAGGCTTTATTCATAGAAATTGACAAAGAAACAAATTTAATGACGATTAAATGGGTAACACCTCAGCTCATTGATGATGAAATTTATGTTCCTATTCAATATATCGAGCGAGTATTGGATGCAACTTATACAGACCATGCCTTTACCATTCAAGTCAAAGAAACCGTTGTTGAAGAAGAGGACTCTGACGAAGAAGAACTTATCCGAGAAGTCACTCCTTAAGATGAGCAAGAAATACCGAAGCCATCCAATACATCAAAACCAAATCAAATCGAGCAAAAGCCAACTCAAACTCCTAATAATCCGAACGATGTGGAACAAAAACCAACCCCTCCTATACAAACAGAAGATGAGCAACCGAGTGATGAACCTACTCAAACTCCTATTCAACCTGAATCAAAACCTGAAGAAGAACCTAAGCCACCTGTAGAGGAAGATAAAGAGGAATCTGAAGATCCACAACCACCAATTGATGACTCAGAAGATTTTAACCCCCTCCCTCCAATCAATCATCCAGCTGATTCCGAAAAAGAGGAAGAGTCTGAGTCAGAGAATTCAAATGAAGATTTAATGTTATCTGATCAAGTCTCTCAGTCAGAACAGGTTGATAACTAAATTATAAAAAAGGCAAAATGGAATTTCCATTTTGCCTTTTTATGTTGTTATAATAGTCAGAATAATTACGACAAAGCTAATGACGAGGTAACCAATCATCCCTCCATTACCAAAAATGGTTTGAACTAATCGATGGCGATGAATATAATAGGTTCCTGAATTCAGATTGATTTTTTTCATCAGTTTAATTAACCCAACAATTCCTACAACAAGAATCGTAAAAACGACTCCTATGGCTAACGCAATTCGTATCACTTCTGTACCATCACCTAATATAGCTGGCATAATAACGGCGCTCATCCCATTAATAAAGATATGTAAAATGATAGCATACTGAACCCGATTAGTTTTTAATGTGACATAGGCAAAAATAGCTCCTAAAGCTGTGGCATAAAAAACTTGAGATAAATTTCCGTGATACACTCCAAAGGTAACTGCTGAAACTAAAATAGCCACTTTATCACCATATAATTTGATTTTATCGATTAGAATTTTCCTAAATAGGATTTCTTCAATAATAGGGGATAAAATGACACCACAAATAAATAATCCGATTGAAGACGTCCCAACAACGAGATTTTCTCCAACATTTGTAATAAAATTTCCTTTTAAAGATTCAATGGCTGCCATTAATAATAGGGTGAATAAATTAAAGACATATGCCAATGTGTAAGCTATACATCCATATTCAATGAGATCAAAAAGTTTTAGTTTCTGTAAACCGTCCATTGAAATACTCGGTAAATCTTTAACCATCCAACAAAATAAAGGAAATCCAATTAAATAAAAACCAATCACTATTAATATCCAAGTGAGCCATTGTGATTGTAACCAAGGAGAGTCCATGGTTTTTAAAATCGCGATTATAGCCAATTGAATCCCATTAACTACTAGAAAACTAATCGCCAGTGAAAATCCGATTCGACTAAATACTTCTTTAGGTTGTAATTCCAATTTCAAATTCATCTCCCTTCCCTCCAAAATAAAAACTAGAGAGATTCTCTAGTTTTCGTTTAATAGTCCTTATAATCTTTGAATTTTTCTTTTTCAGTTTTTCGTTCTCGTTGTCGTTCTGTAACCTTTGCGATGAGTAAGCCAATTACAACTAGAATTCCACTCAGATAAAAAAGTAATATCCCACCAATAATCATGTTTACCCATATCGTCATCACCTTATTTCACCACCACGGCTGTTCCATAGGCCACCATCTCTGCTGCTCCAGCCATGACAGCAGATGACATTAATCGAACCCCTACAATCGCATTTGCTCCAATACTTTGTGCCTCATCTGCCATTCGTCCAAATGCAATTTGACGAGCTTCGATGAGCATCTCATTATAGCCGTTGAGTTCTCCACCAACAATTGTCTTAAGTGAAGCACTGATATCCTTTCCAATATGCTTAGAACGTACCGTACTTCCTTTGACTAGTCCCTTAACTTCAACAATCTCTTTCCCTGGAATTGAATCTGTTGTCACAATCAACATTTTGATTCCTCCCTCCGCTATCTATTAAAGTATATGACGAATTTATCCTACTTATGTCTAATAAAAATCCATCCCCCCTAGGATTCAAAATGTATAGTTATTCTCAATCAAGCTTCCTTTGATTTTAATAGAACCTGTGGATAACTAAATCACGAAATCCATCACCTTATTAAGTCATTGCTCCTGATTAGATAAAAAAACTTCTATTATATTTTTATATCCAACCTTAAAAAGCAATCAGCTTGTTTGAAACCATGACTTCAGATAAAATGGAAACATAAAGAAAAAAGGAGGAAGTATAATGGATTTAAATCAAAAAATTTGCTACTGCTTCAATGTAACAGTTGGAGATATTAAAAAAGAAATTGAATCAGGTTCAACAACATTACAAGAAATTCAATCAGAAACAAAAGCAGGAACGGCTTGTAAAGGATGCGTTAAACGTCTACAAGAAACAATTGATGCTTTATTAGCAGAAAAAGCTTAATCGTATAAGATTAGAGGAGGTCTAAATTTAGACCTCCTCTTTCTCATATTAAAAAATGTTAAATAGCCTAGATAATTACTCACTTTAACTAGCTCAGGGAATACAAACTATTCAAGCATATCACCTATAAGTAATAAACTTCATATCTTTATTTCCTATTATCCTCCAATTAAGAAATCGAAGATATTTTCTAAATCAATTGTTGTTCCTTTATACATTTCTGTATACTTACATTTCGTACAAGTAATAGTCGTAAATCTGCGATTTTGTACATCAAACAATTTAGAAATTCCACTACCTGTGGCACAAAATTCATCTACTTCATAACCGTTATTTTCACATTTGGGACAAACATACTTTTCAATCTTCATAACCTCACCTCATTTAGTAAAAAATAATCTACTCATTATCAATATTAGTTATACATTATATGAAAAAAAAGAACTTGAATATGATGATTATTTCTTTTAGATACACAGAACAATTTATATTAATCTAGATAAAAACTTTTATAAAAGAATAGTTTTCTTTCATAGACGTATCTATAAAGTCTAACTTCAGATTATCATATTTTAATTCACTAAGATGTCAATTTATGTCTAATATTGCATTTTTCAGGGATGAGAAGTCCATAATTCGGATAAAACTTGAAAAGATAGGAGTGAGAGGAGTATAATAAATAAATGTATAGTTAGTATTCTGACAATCGTCATTTAATAAAAATTACAATTAGGAGTGATACCCAATGGGTCGTAAGTGGAATAACATTAAATACGGTAAAGCTGCAAAAGATGCCGCTCGTTCAAAAGTTTTAGCTCGTTTCGGAAAAGAAATTTACATGGCAGCTAAAAATGGTGATCCAGATCCAGCCTTAAACCGTAACTTAGCTTCTGTTATTGACCGTGCTAAAGTTGCAGGGGTTAACCGTGAAATCATTGACCGCGCAATCAATAAAGCAAAAGGTGGTTCAGATGAGAACTACGATTTCATCCGTTATG
Organism: Turicibacter sp. T129; assembly: GCF_025594975.1. Taxonomy (NCBI): domain Bacteria; kingdom Bacillati; phylum Bacillota; class Erysipelotrichia; order Erysipelotrichales; family Turicibacteraceae; genus Turicibacter; species Turicibacter sp. T129. The sequence continues at coordinate 47,083 of NZ_JAMQUU010000041.1, forward strand.
AAGGATATGGACCAAATGGTTCTGCCGTTATCGTTGATACATTAACAGACAACGTAAACCGTACAGTTGCTGAAGTTCGTTCAGCTTTCAATAAAAATGGTGGAAAAATCGGTGTAAGTGGTGCCGTAGCATTCATGTTCGAAGCAACTGCATTATTCGGATTCAATGGAAACTCTGCTGATGAAATCTTAGAAGGATTAATGGAAGCAGACGTAGACGTTCGTGACGTTGAAGAAGAAGATGGAGAAATCACAGTATACGCTGATCAAGATCAATTCCATGCCGTACAAACAGCATTAAATGAAATGGGAATCACTGAATTCGAAGTTGCTGAATTAACAATGTTACCAACATCAACAGTAGAATTAGAAGGTGACGCATTAGCTAAATTCTTAAAATTATTAGACGTTTTAGAAGACTTAGACGATGTACAACAAGTACACCACAACGTAGAATTACCAGAAGAAGAAGAATAAAAGGTTGCCCTAAAGGATAACAATATCTAAATTCTAACGAATTAGATATTCTAAAAAGTTGCAGGTAACTCGAAGCTAGATTGGGGCACTTTTTCCTACTCTAGTCTTCTCTGTACCACGTACGTAGTACGTGGTATTTTTATTTTAAAATTAAGAGGATAGAAAAATCTCCTCATATCTCATCAGATGAAGGATGATAATAACAATAAAGTACGTATTTACGCTATTTATTATTTTCTCTACTGAAAGGAAGTTTACCAAATGGAAATTAAAACGAAACATAAGAAGTTCAAAAGCTTTACAGACTTATATAGCTTTATGGTTGATGGGCATTTAGAAGAAATCAGTGTCACTATGAAATACCCAGATGGAACTAAAAGTAATGGAATTATGCCAATTGATATGGTTTTATCATTCAAATGTATTGAAGATATCAAGTCATTAGATAAAGAATTAAAAGAGTTAGCGACTAAGCATAATGAAGATATTAATAAGGTTAGAGAAATTGCTGAAACTTATAATGAAATGAATCATTTTGATGATGAAGAAGGCGAGATTCAATCTCAACTAGAAAATATCGAATCAAGCAATGAATTAAAACAAATCATTCAACAATTAGTGAATGAACGTCTACAAGCTTAATCACTTATTTTAAATAATGTTCTAAAACAGCTTCTAATTAGAAGCTGTTTTTTTAATTTCTATTATAAACAGATAAGTATTCTACCTCTCAAGTAGAAAATAAAAAAGACTGATATGTTTTACCTATCAAGGCAGCGGGATAGTGGGGCATTCTATGGGAGGAGCCATTGCGACGTACTATGTTTTAAAATATAATGCTCATAGTGTTTCAAAACTTGTTCTTCTAGGCGCTGCTATTCTAGCTTGGATTAAATCTACCGAGTAGAATTATGACTATACGAAGAATTCATTGCTCAACGCTTGAACAACCGACCTAAATTTATTCAATTAGTTCGTAATCTTTTCTTCTATCAATACACAACCTGTGAAACAGTTGTCTGATTCACTAATTTATGTTTGAAAGCAGCGGGATGGTCTACTGCTAAATCTTTAATGGCTTTACGCGATGAACAATTATTTAATGACCTATCCAATATCAAAATTCAAAACTCATCTCGCTCACTGAAAGTGGACACGCTGCATTTTTTGAAGAAAAAGATAAAGTTTCTAAAGCCATTGTCAAATTTGCAACCTCATAAAAAAAGGGACATCCCTTCTTTTTTAATCTTTAGTATTCTTTATCAGCAGATAGTTGACCGATAGGACTAATCCTCCTATAATACTGATATATTGAAAAATAAGGAATTTATCAGGGGGAAATTTTATGACTACAAATGTCATCGAAATTAGACAATTAACGAAAGATTATGGTAATAATCGCGGAATTTTTGATGTCTCATTATCAGTTAAGAAAGGCGAAGTGTTTGGATTTTTAGGCCCTAATGGAGCAGGTAAATCTACAACGATTCGACATTTAATGGGGTTTATTCAAGCCGATCAAGGAAGTTGCCAAATCAATGGACTTGATTGTTTAAGAGATCATGCCCGTATTCAACAAGCACTTGGCTATCTTCCAGGTGAAATAGCCTTCATGGATGATATAACAGGCCTTGAATTTATTAAATTTATGGCAAAAATGAAAGGAATGACTGATTTAACCAAAGCGTATGAATTAATGGAGCGCTTCGAGCTCAATCCACAGGGGAAAATAAAAAAAATGTCTAAAGGAATGAAGCAAAAAATCGGGATTATTTGTGCCTTTATGCATGACCCTGAACTGTTAATTTTAGATGAGCCAAGCAGCGGGTTAGATCCACTGATGCAAAATCGTTTTATTGAATTAGTTTTAGAAGAAAAGCAACGTGGAAAAACGATTTTTATGTCCTCTCATATTTTTGAAGAAATTGAACGCACCTGTGACCGAACAGCGATGATTAAAGATGGACGTCTCATTTCAATTGAAGAACTTCAAACGTTAAAGGCTTCTAAACATAAAACTTATCAAATCACATTTGCCACACAAGAACTAGTGGAACAATTTATGGATGAGGGCTTTGAATGTAAACAAGTAGAATCAAACGTCATCAAAGTTGTACCCCGAAATAATCTAAACTATTTATTAGCTACCTTAAGTCGCTATGATATTATCGATTTAGATATAACCAAACCAACACTTGAAGAATTATTCTTACATTTTTACGGAGGGGATGAGTCATGAATTTAGCGTTATTTAAGCGTGAAATCAAATCAAACTATAAAGTGTTTATTATTATTTTTGCTGTCCTTTTAATGTATACCAGTGTAGTTACTAGTTTATTTGACCCTAATCTTGGGTCGATTCTAGAACAATTTTCTCAAACAATGCCTGAACTGATGAGTGCTTTTGGGATGACGAGTCCCGGTTCAACGCTTATTGAATTTTTATCATCTTATTTATACGGCTTTATTTATCTCGTCTTCCCACTCATTTTTGAAATCATTGTTGCGAATAAGTTGGTTGCCCGCTACGTCGATCGCGGATCAATGGCCTACTTATTATCCACACCCGTGAGTCGAAAAACCATTATTATGACACAAATTTCGGTTCTGTGGATAACTTTAGCTGCTTTAATTTGCTTGATGACGCTTGCTCAAATCATTGTTTCTCACTTGATGTTCCCAGGTGATTTAGATGTTTCTCGTCTGATTTACATGAATATTGGATTATATTGTCTTCATTTAGCGATAAGTGGTATCTGTTTCTTTGGTTCTTGTATTAGTAATGAAATGAAAAACTCTTATCTAATCGGGGCTGGAATCCCAATTCTTTTTATTCTCATTCAAATGCTCTCAAACATTAGTGATAAACTCGACTCACTTAAATATGTCACTTTATTAACCTTATTCCCAGCCCAAGAGATTGCTAGCCATGAAACGAATGGTCTTTTCCAAGCTGGGATTCTACTGCTAATCGCTACTCTCCTTTATTCACTTGGTGCCTATCTCTTTACTAAGCGCGATTTACCTCTTTAAAATTTAAAAGGTCTCACCAATCGGTGAGACCTTTTTTCATCAATCATTTTCATCCTCTCGTTGACGTTCAATAAATCCATACATTCCATCATTTAATTCAATGGTTAGCTGACCATCATTCGAAACAAAATAATATCCATAAGGCTTACAATCTTCTGAGTATTTAATCGTTCCTAAGACATTCGTTGTATCTTGTTGACTAATGGTAAAAACATCTCCATCATTTAATGTCGTTAAAACTTCTCCTAAATCAGCATAACAATTAAATTTCTTCGTTTTTTCATCAAAAATAATTTGCACATACATATTATGTGTTGCCATCATATCAACCCTTCCTAGTATTACAATTACTCTTAGTTTGGATAGATTCTTCTTTTTAATGTGTCATTTTTCTTTCAAATATCGACTTTTTTAATCATATGGGATTGATTTTAACACCTGATGCTAAGTTTCTCATTCCATGTGACACAAATTTAAAGTAAGAATTCAACTAATCAAAGCCTTTAGCTTGCTTATAGCATACTAAAGTGCTTATAATAAGCTCAAAAGCAATAGGGGGGATGTCTCATGAATCAGTTTAATTTTTACGCTGTGTTTTAAAATAGTGTTGATAATTAAATTTAAGAAAAAAGAGTCTTTCAATAAAATGAAAAACTCTTTTTATTTTCCTAAAGAATTACGTTTGAGATAGGGTTTATCCCTAAGTTGCTTAAAAAGAAATATTTCAGCAAAAAATACAAAGTAAAAAAAATAAGACATAAACCTCAAGTCATTTAAAAAATAAGAGAACGTAAAAATCAAAATGGGAGTAGTAGATAGTTTTTTACTTTTAAACAGATTTGTTGAGCAACTAATCCCCATCAAAAATAAAAGTACACCGTAAAGAAAATTGTAAAAAGTATTCTCTGTATCAAGTAGAGTACTATCATCTCCCAAAATAATCAGAAAACCGAAAAATATTAACAGTGTAATACCCAAAAAAATATTCATTACCCAGAAAGTGCGAGATAGTGGAGTCTTACTTTTTAAAGATTCAAAAAAGATATAGATTAAACAAGGGAAAATAATATACAAATCAAAGTAATATAACAATCCTAAAATTGGTAGTAGCAAGAACAAGATGATAAAAGCCCCTTCTTGCGATGATGGTTCAAACCTTAATATTTCTAATGATGGGAATAATAGATTAAAAATAGAGATAAGTGCTGGTATAGATGCTAATAACGGTAAAACTACAGAAAATTCTTTATTAAAAACAGTTTTTAGCTTCATAAATTTTCTCCTATCAAAATTCGATTTATAAGGAGTATTATACCTTTATTACCATAAAAACTCAACACAAGCTATTGGTAACTCGTTAAGCTAAACAAACATAGGTTTTCTTGAGAGAATTTCTTCAATCAGAGTACCTGCATATGTTGCTTGTGATTGAATATATGCTTTCTGGATTTTTAAAAGTTCTTTTTCATTCTTAAAAAGCTCAATCCACTTGAACCATTTTAAATAACTATTTAGATGCTTAGTCGATACCCCTCTAAATTTTTGTAAGAAAGTTTTAAAATTACTGTGAAATGCATTAATATGTTGGATGTGATAAATACCTTTCATGTGTTTTCCAGATGGTATGGCTTTATGCTCTAATTCCAGTTGTTTAGCTAATTTACCATATCCATGAGCACTATCCGTACACAGAATAGAATGGGGCGCAATATGACCCTCAAAGAAACGTTTTAGGTTATGATATTTCGCACGTCCTGTTCCAATCATACCAATGAGAATATTTCCTGTTCTATCTAAAGCAGTTCCGACGCATACTTGTTCACTCGATAAACCACGTTTTCCAACAGATTCTCCACCACGTTTACGAGCTGGACGTGGCATTGTAAATCGTTTACTTTTTGAGTGGTTTCCTTTATAGCTATAACGGAGATAACATTCATCCGCTTCCACTAATCCATCAACTTCTCCTGTTCCCATGAATGAACTTAGAGCATCTAAAATTTTATGTCGCCAAAAAAAGGCTGTGGCGAGATTGATATTACATTCCCATGCACAACGGCGTAAGCTATATCCTTTAATCATACATTCAATATAGTCAATCCATACTTTTGTTTCTTTCTTTGAATAAGCAGTTGGCGTTTGAGTTTGTTGGCTAAATGATTTTCCGCAGTTACGACAAAGATACCGTTGATTTCCTTTTGCTTTACCATTCTTTACGATATGGTCGTCATGACAAAAAGGGCATTTATATTGCCCTGATGAATATCTGGTTTCCTGAATCTCAGTTTGAAGTTTAGATAAATCGGATTTAAAAATTCCTTTTTCAACTTCAACTAAGATTTCTGGTAAATCAATGGATGCTACTCGCTTTAAAAGTGCTAAAATAACTGCTTTTGGCATAAATCAAACCCCTCAAACGTATGTTCTAACAATATTATAATGGATATTTTAGTAGGTAGTTATGCAAATTCTGTGTGAAATATCAACATTTTTCTAAAACAGAGCCAATTTTTATAATCCAACAAAGATTATTTTTGGCCGTGATCGATTTAATGAGTTAAATCATTTAGTGCCAAAGGATGCTAAAGTCCTTGTCTTATATGGCGGTGGAAGTGTTAAAAAATTTGGAACACTTGATCGTGTTTTAGCAGCTTTACCTAATCGTGAGATTTTAGAATTCGGTGGAATTGAAGCTAACCCTCGTTACGAAACATTAATGAAGGCAGTTGATCTGGTACGTGCAGAAAAGATTGATTTCTTATTAGCTGTCGGTGGTGGATCAGTTATCGATGGAACAAAATTCATCGCCTTAGCAAGTTACTATGAGGGAGATGGACTTGATTTATTACGTGATCGAAGCATTACAGCTAACTTAAAACAAGCTTTAACATTAGCTGCAACAGGTTCTGAGATGAATCGTGGAGGAGTTGTTAGTTCACCGATTGGAAAATTAGGATTTGGAAATGATTTAGTCTTCCCTAAATTCTCATTAGTGGACCCAAGCTTAACATTTACTTTACCAGAAACACAAGTCGCAAATGGAGTCGTCGATACATTTGTTCATGTGATGGAACAATACATGACATATCCAGCGGAAGGACGTTTCCAGGATCGTACGTCTGAAGGAATTTTAAAAACCTTAATTGAAATCGGACGTGCTACAATCGATAACCCAACAGATTATGATTTACGCGCGAATCTTGTTTGGTGTGCAACGATGGGATTAAACGGTTTAATTGGAGCCGGCGTTCCTCAGGACTGGGCCACTCATCGAATTGGTCATGAATTAACAGCTCTTTTTGGCATCGATCATGCCAAAACATTAGCAATCATTATGCCATCTTTATGGAACATCATGCGTGAGACAAAACGAGAAAAACTTTTACAATATGGTGAACGTGTCCTAAATATTACGACTGGTAGCGAAGAGAATCGTATTGACCAAATCATTGAAACAACTCGTCAATTCTTCGAAAGCTTAGGAATCAAAACAAGATTGAGTGACTATGGAATTGGAGCGGATCAAATCGACTCAATTCTCGCAGCACTTGAATCACACCATATGACGTCATTAGGAGAAAGAGGAGAAATTACACTAGAAATTAGTCGCAAAATCTTAGAAGGCGCTCTTTAATGATTAAAATAGTATAAAAAATCAAAACTATCAAATACTATAACATGAGTCCAGGTGGGACTCTTCTCAAATTAGCTTCACTATAAAGAAAAAATCCCTATGACCTTCGGGCATAGGGATTTTTTCATTTTATTTCAAACTCTTTACTTTCAAATTCATGTTTAGTAAAGAATAATCTAACAATAATCTCATAAGCCATACAGCCAATAACACCGCCGAGCAACGCCCAACTTAATTGTTTTAAAATGGGAATCATCTTTCTTCTCAGAATAAAATAAACAGGTAAATAAAAAATTGCTGAAACAATCATTAACAATGAGCCTGTTACTAAATAATCAAAAATCTCCATTAGCCTATCCTCCTTCTTACACTTTACTGCTAGTTTAGCAATAAGTTTTTATGAGAAGAAGGATATTGACTCAATCGGAATTCATCACCAAAATACTGAAATTGTCACTCTTTAAATACAATCTTCATCTTTTTTCAATCATTAAAATTGAACAGCAATCTCTTGTGCTTGTTGAATGGCTTGACTTAATATTTCTTCTAATCCTTCAGGATTTGAATCAGTATTATCTACTGCTAATGTTTGAATGTCTTCAATGCCAAAGAAACCTAAAATTGTTCTTAAATAACGATCGCCCATCTCATATGGCATGTCTTTATATTCACCACCACGAGTCACAATATGAATGGCTTTTTTATTTTGGCATAATCCCACTGGGCCTTCTGCAGTATACTTAAACGTAATTCCAGTCACACTTATATAATCAATATAAGCTTTTAAAATAGCAGGAATACTTAAATTCCACATTGGTGCTGCAAAAATATATTTATCTGCCTCAACAAATTGATAAGCATATTTTAAGTGTGGATGTTTTTTACTTTCTTCTGTTTTTGGGCCAAACAAAACACCTAAATCTTCTGGTCTTAAAAAATCAATGCCTTCTTTATATAAGTCTAAAACGACTACTTCGTCATTTGGATGTTGTTTTTTATAGCTTTCTACAAATTCATCAGAAATCCTAAAAGTACGTGATTGTCCTTCTGGTTTAATATTCGCTTTAATATATAATACTTTACTCATCGTATCGCTCCTTTACTACTAACTAGTGATATTTACGAAAAATAATAGTCTAAACTTATACTTCCTGTTTAGATTATGTAAATCTCATATTCTTTATACTGACAAGGTCCCCTGTCTAAAATTGTCTTTAGAACTTCTTTTTCTTTATCGATTAAGACATTAAAAATTTCAGTAATATTTGAAAAATAACTTCCACTAATTAAGTTTTTATTACATATTAATGATTTTAATCAATTCACCTTCCAAAATAAAAAGCACCTCCTTTAGAGATGCTCTTATATTCAAACGTATTAATTGATTTCAACTAATAATTTTTTTAATGATACCAGTTTAATTAAACAAATGAAGATACCGCATCCTATGACTCCAGTAAAGAAATTAATCATAATAAGTTCAATTAATTTTTAAGAAAATGTAGGAAAAGTTATGAAGAAATTCTTAAGATTTTAGGTTTGATTTATATAATTTTAAAAAGAGACGAACTAGTTGAATCATTATTAAAATTACAATAACGAATACAAAAACACTTATCCACAGATTAGAAATTTTCATCATTAGATAGAGTAGCGCAACGATTAATATTAAATAAAGTGCGGCAACCAAAAGAAAAATCACCCATCGAATTGGACGACTAATCTGATTAGACTGAATCATCTCAAAACACATATCAATTAAAAACTCCAAAATAAAATTCATAAACAATCACCCCGTTTCATCTCCTATTTATCATAGATGATAAATGACTTAAAATTTGTCGATTAAAAAATAGGCAATAAAAAAATCATAGTACTAACATACTATGATTTTTTTAATGAAATTAAGCAGCCATGAACCAGAAATACGCAAGAACGATAATTCCTAATACAATGCGATACCAACCGAATACTTTAAAGTCATGTTTCTTGATGTATCCCATTAAGAACTTAATCGCTAAGATTGAAACGAAGAATGCTACTAACGTTCCTGTTCCTAATATGATAGCTTCTGCTGATGTAAAAACAAATCCAAACTTTAATATTTTTAATAAACTTGCTCCCAACATCACGGGGATCGCTAAGAAGAAAGTAAATTCTGAAGCCACATAACGTGATGCCCCAATTAAAATAGCTCCAATAATTGTTGCTCCTGAACGAGATGTTCCCGGAATTAACGCTAATAACTGAAATACTCCAACCATTAAAGCAAACTTATACGTAATTTGCGATAAATCATTAATCACTGAACGGCGCCCTTTATTATAATTTTCAACAATAATAAATAGAATTCCATAAATAATTAACATTAACGCAACTGTTTGATAATTATAAAAATGCTCGTCTAACCAATCATCAAATAATAAACCAATAACAGCAGCTGGTAAACAAGCGACAACAATCTTGAACCATAAATTCATCGTATCGTTTTTAACTTTAAATCCACCTTTAAACTCAAATGGGAATAACTTATCCCAAAATAAACAAACAACCGCCATAATCGCTCCAAGTTGAATAACAACGAAGAACATTTCCATAAACTCAGGTGTCATATTTAATTTAATAAACTCATCGACTAAAATCATATGTCCTGTACTACTTACAGGTAGCCACTCCGTAATCCCCTCAACAATTCCTAAGAAGATTACCTTTAAAATCTCAATAAAATCCACAACTAACCCTCCTAAATTCTAATCTTTAATCAATCCCCAATCAGCATTGATTTCTATAACCTCTTTATGATACTACGGATTACTTGTTAAGAAAATACTAAAATTGCATAAACTTACATCGCAATATCCGTTATAATAATTAAAAAAGGGGGATAATGGATGAAAAAATTAAAAATATTTCTTATAACGCTCATTGGAGTCATGATATTGGGAATTTTCTTGTATTCACAAAACAAATGGATTAGTCTAGAGCAAATCACCGTACAATCGACACGACTTCCACACAATTTTGACGGATTTAAAATCATGCATCTCTCTGATTTACATGGACAATACTTTGGAAAAAATCAGAGTGATTTACTTAAAAAAATTAATACCTTTAAACCAGATTTAATCGCTATTACGGGGGACCTCTTCGATTCATCTTATGATGATGAAGCAAGTTTTAGCTTAATCGAACAGCTAAGTGATTATCCTGTTTATTTTGTGACGGGAAATCATGAAGCATGGAAAAACGATTTTGAAGCATTAGAAAATCTTCTGACTCAAGTAGGGGTCCACGTCTTACACAATAAACAAGAAACATTAGAAATTAATGGACAGTCGATTGAATTAGTCGGAATTGATGATCCTGATTTTGTTTCATCTGTGGATAACAATTTACGTGTTGCATTACAAGAGAGTGAGTCAAATAAATTTAAAATTTTATTGTCCCATCGTCCTGAGGCATTTGAAACTTACGTTGAATCAAATGTGGATCTTGTCTTATCTGGACATGCTCATGGTGGACAATTTAGACTTCCTTTCATCGGAGGACTAGTTGCCCCAAATCAAGGACTCTTCCCTGAGTTTTCAGAGGGAACTCATACAAAAAATCAAACAACGATGATTATTAGCCGAGGCCTTGGAAACAGTATTATTCCGCAACGGCTCTTTAATCGTCCACATTTAATTGAAATCACATTAAAAACGGGTGCATAAATGCACCCGCTTTTTTGGCTCGGTAAGGTAGTGATGTGCTATATGGATGTCCTACAAAATAGATGAAACGATTTAAATATTATAATTGTTGATCTTCCACAGCGTCTAACCACGCTTTAATATCTGTGATAATAGAGCTAACGCATCCATCTTCAAATGGAGATTTTAAATTGGCATACTCAACTAATCCTAAGAATGATTTTGTTCCTCCAACTTCACATAAACGTACGTAATCATTCCATGCAACTTCTTGGTTATCATGCATACGTTTCCAGAACTGTAACGCACAAATTTGCGCTAATGTGTAATCAATGTAGTAGAATGGACTACCAAAAATATGCGATTGTTGGAACCACCAACCACCGCGCTCTAAAAAGTCACATCCTTCATAGTTTTTGTGCGGTAAGTATTGTTTCTCAAGTTCACGCCAAGCCGATTTACGTTGGGCTGGCGTTGCATCTGGATTATAGTAAACAAAATGTTGAAACGCATCGACAACAATTCCATAAGGAATAAATTTAATCGCTGATCCTAAATGAGTAAATTTATATTTTTCAGTATCTTCTTTAAAGAATAAGTTCATCCAAGGCCAAGTGAAAAACTCCATACTCATTGAGTGAATTTCACAGCTTTCATAAGTTGGGAAGTTTAATTCAGGTGTCTCAATCCAACGTGACGAGTAAACTTGGAAAGCATGTCCCGCTTCATGCGTTAGAACGTCAATATCTCCTGCTGTTCCATTAAAATTTGAGAAAATAAATGGCGCTTTATATTCTGGGATATAAGTACAATATCCCCCACCTGCTTTCCCTGGTTTATTCACTAAATCTAATAACTCGCTATCGACCATGAAATCGAAGAATTCTTTTGTTTGTGGCGACAATTCATGATACATTTTCACACCATTTTCTAAAATCCATTCTGGTTCTCCTTTAGGTGTGGCATTTCCTGTTGTAAATTCAAACTTTTCATCAAAATAACGGAGTGTTCCATATCCTAAACGTGCCTCTTGGCGATTATATAATGAGGTTGCCACTGGCACAATATAATCTAAAACTTGCTTACGGAAGTTTTCAACCATTTCAGGATTATAATCACTACGTGTCATACGAACATATCCTAGTTCAACGAAATTATTGAATCCTAATTTTTTTGCGATACGTGTACGAACTTTAACTAATTGATCATAAATCTCATCAATTTCTGCTTCATGCTCCTCGAAGAAGGCATATTTAGCTTTTGAAGCAGCTTCACGAACGGTACGATCTTCACTTAATAAATATTTCCCCATTCCAGGTAGGGTACGTTCTTCACCATCAAATGGAATTTTAGCTGACGCTAATAATTTCGTATATTGGCTCGATAATTTATTTTCCTCTTGTAAATCTGCAATAATTTCAGGAGAAAAAGCTTTTAAACGATAATCTAAAATGGTAAAGAATTGTTTACTTAACTTTTCTTCTAATTCATTTCGATAAGGTGATGAAACGACGGCGTCATAAAATAATGAATTAATTTCTTCATAAAGCGGTCCATATTCATCCCAATAATTTTGCTCAGCATCATAAAATTCATCACGTGTATCAATGCTGTGACGAATTGATGCTAATGTAGCCATCGTCTCAATATGATTGCGTGTCTCATTAATTTCAGTCACGATGTTGAGTTGTTCTGAGGCACTTGATGCCACCTTAAATTGATCAATTAATGACGTCATGGTCGCTTTATATTGATCAAAGTTTGGTCGTTCGTATTTAAACTCAGAAAATTTCATTTATCTCACTCCTAACATAGATTCCATTTACCTTATAATTTGCACTATCTAAAATAACTCATTCCAATTTGTTTCCCCACATCTTAGATAATTAAGGTATTACCGCTATTATACTATATCCTCTTAAGTTTTGTATGTTTTTACCAAATGTTTTTTTTAATTGTACACTTTGCATTGACTATTTCCATCATTTGTTCTAAAATCTTAACTATTAGGTGTCTTGTCACCTGTAAACTTAAGGGGAGATTCATATGATCAATCAAATTCTTGGGACACTGTATGGAATGGCAATCGGAGATGCCATGGGAATGCCATCTGAACTCTGGAGTCGTCAAAAAGTTAAAATTTTTTTTGGTAATATCCATACTTTCCTAGATGGACCTAGTGAAAACGAGGTCGCTTACCAATATAAAAAAGGGCAGTTTACGGATGATACAGCCCAAGCTCTTCTCATACTAGATTCACTTATCGCAAAAAACTTCCACTTCGAGCCTGATGATTTTGTTGAACGGTTATTAAATTGGGCTAAAGAGGAAAAAGCTTTTGAAAAAAATATCTTAGGTCCAAGTTCTAAAGCAGCTTTACTCGGTATTCAAGCAGGCGATGATGTCACAAAAATTACGAACCAAGCACAAACAAACGGGTCAGCGATGCGTATTGCACCAATTGGGTGTTTATTTCACCCTACACAAAAAGCGGAACTAATTAAATTCGTTAGTCAAATTTCTAAAGTCACTCATAGTAGCGACGTGACCCTTGCTGGCGCTTGTATGGTTGCCGCTGCTGTCAGTGGAGCCATGGCTTATGACACCTTCGATCACATTTTAGAATTTGTCTATTCAACAGAGGCCCCTGCAAGAGAATTAGGATTCGAAACCATTAACCCTTCATTAAGTACGCGTACCCGTTTAGGCATTGAATTAGCTAAACAACATGCAGGAGATGATGAAAACTTTCTAGAGTCTATCTATCAAACCATTGGATGTGGTGTTTTAATGAGTGAATCTGTTCCTGCCGCCTTGTCTATTGCTTATTATGCTAAAGATGTCGAACATTGTAGCTTACTTTGTGCTAATTTAGGGGGCGATACCGATACAATTGGGGCCATGGCTTGTGCCATTCGTGGAGCATATGAAGGTTATTCTTCCATTCGTTCCGAACTCATTGAAGAAATTAATCAATCGAATTCAGTTAATTTTATAAGATATGCGAACCACTTAAACGAGGCAAGGGGGACTTTGATATGAAAATATTAGTTCTGGGTAACGCCATTGTTGATGTTATACTCAATATTAAACATTTACCTCAAACAGGAGATGATATTTACTGTCAAAAACAAGCCGTCAATATTGGGGGATGTGCATATAATGTTGCAACTATTTTAAAACACTTTAATGTGAATCATGATCTTGTCGTTCCGATTGGCGAAGGTTCATATGCAACCATGATTAAACAAGAACTTATTCATGAAGGCTATCAGCTTCATATTCAAGATGACCGTGCTGATAACGGTTATTGTCTTTGTTTAGTAGAAGAGGGAGGAGAGCGGACTTTTATTACCGTTCCAGGTATTGAGAAGGACTATAAATTAGAATGGCTATCCCAATTAGATGCCTCTAATTATGAGGCGGTTTATTTATCAGGTTATGAAATGGAAGGAAAAAGTGGAGAAATCATTAGTCAGTGGTTAAGTGAACAATCCATTCCAAACATTTACTTTGCTCCAGGTCCACGCATTACATTTATTGAAGAAGAAACGATGAATAAACTTTTAAATTTAAAACCTATTTTACATCTTAACAAATCAGAAGCTTTATCATTTACTCAAACAACTGAATTATTAGAAGCAGCTCAATCTTTAGTTGAACGAACACAAAATGAAGTCTTTATTACACTAGGGGAAAAGGGCGTTCTTCATTATCATGAAATGGCTGACTTCATTCCATCGGTACCAGCAACTGTTGTAAATACCATCGGAGCAGGGGATAGTCATTTAGGAGCAATCTTAGCAACTCGTGCACTTGGATATGACACTTTAACGTGTTGTGAAGTTGCTAATAAAGTAGCTGCAAAGGTTGTGAGTTTAAAAAGCAGTAAATTAGAAAAAGAAAATTTTAATAAGGGGGACTTTCTTTTATGTCAACATTAGTGATGAAAACAAAAAACTATTTTAGCGATTGGACATTATTCGAAATTTCATGGTTAATCATTTCCACCTTAACCATGTTAACGTTAAGTATCATTTGGGGAGATTCACCGATGGCACTGATCAGTGGGGTAACAGGTATTATTTCGGTTGTTCTTTGTGCTAAAGGTAAAATTTCAACCTATGCATTTGCCTGTGTTAACGTTGGACTTTATGCGATTATTGCTTATCAAAATCGACTATTTGGTGAAGTCATGTTAAATGGATTTTACTATTTACCGATGAATATCGTTGGATTTTATATGTGGCGTAAACAAAAAGATGATGCAGGAACAGTTATTGTACGTCGTTTAACACCTAAACAAATCATCTTATTAATTATTGGATTATTAATTGCCATAACCGCTTATTGGCGTGTCCTCGTTGCACTTGGAGGAAATCTTCAATTAATTGACTCAATTACAACCGTTCTTTCGATTGTTGCTTTCTTACTTCAGATTGGTCGTTTTATGGAACAATGGATTTTGTGGATGATTATCAATGTCTTCTCCATTACGATGTGGTCACTATTACTCGGAACACCGGAAGGTAGCGTCACAATGATTATCATGTTCTCAGCTTATCTAATTAATGGAGTCTATGGATTTAGAAACTGGTTAAAATTAAGCAAGGTCAATTAGTCACCCACTTATCTAGTTCATTCGATATCAAAATAGAAATATATCTTCCCCTTTTAAATTAATATCCTATATAAATTCTTTTAAACTTCTATATTTAGAAAAGACTGTCATTCATCCTGACAGTCTTTTAATTTAATCCCATAAAAAGCTCGTTCGATTCATCACACTTAAAACATAATCTTCTAAAATTAATTGATCCTGATAAATCTCGGTAGCAGCTTGTACCCCTACATAACGAAGATGCCATGGCTCATATTGATAACCTGTTTCCGCCGTTCGATCTTGTGGATATCTTACAATGAAACCAAAGCGATACGCATTTTCAGCAACCCACTTACCTTCTTCTGTTTCTCCAAATGATTCAGTTAAACCACCGTGAACACCATCTGATGTAATATCAATAGTTAACCCTGTCTGATGTTCACTATGCCCTGGTCGTGCACTATATGTATCAGCTGCTTCAACCCCATCTTGTTCCACATATCGTCCATATAAAGAAGCTTGTGTCGCATAAGAGCGATAACCACTTCTAGCAATTAATTCATACCCTTCTTTTTGGGCAGCTGTGAATAATTCTTTTAAAGCATCAGCGGCCTCTTTTCTTAAATAATTCGCTTCGTTACTCTTATCATTATTATAGAGAGGCACTTCTAAAAAGACCAAATCATCGGGTTCATAATCTTCAGGTAAACTATAATTTTTATTCACTAAAACACTTAAACTATCAGGATTTTCTACTTGTATAATATTCTCATAAAAGACAGGTACACTATCCTCATTCAACGGGGCAGCTTCTGCTCCTGCTGAAATCATCGTTATGATTCCAATCATCATGAATAAACCACTCACTACCATCATTAAAATCTTTATTCTACTCATCTTGCATCCTCCTTCACCACTTAATTGCCTTATTATTGAATAAAATTTTATTTTTTAAACAATTTTAGGTAAAATGGTCACAAAAGAAATCTTTAATCCGTTTAAAGGGTAGGATTTGAAAGGAGAGTGAGATGATGCAGGCAAAGTTATTAGATGAAACCTTTGCGACAGGGGATGAATTAGAATTACAACAAGCCATTGATTTATATGGACATGCATTAATGAGATATTGTCATAACATTTTATGTGATTACCATGAAGCAGAAGATGTCGTTCAAATGACATTTTTAAAAGCCTTTGATAAACGACACCAATTCCAAAATGGGACGTCACTATCGGCATGGTTATATCGTATTGCTTACTCAATCTGTATAGATCAATTACGAAAAAGAAAGTTGCGATTTTTTATAATTACACCTCAAATTCAAAACACAGGGATGAGTGAAGAATTATTAGAAGCACTTTCTAAACTTTCAGGAATGGAGCGCGCACTCATCTTCAACCGAATTATCGAAGAACGCGACTACAAAGAATTAGAAGAAATTTATCACCTTCCCGCTGCCACACTTCGTAAACGATACGAACGTTCACGTAAAAAATTGGCCAAACAGCTCATTGAAATTCAAAATTCAAACGAGGGGAGTCTAATCATTCATGAAATTTAGCCAAGAAGAGCAGCTCATTAAGAAAACGCTAGAACAAGTTGAAACACCAAACATTGAAAACTTATATGAACAAGTTAATCAACGTCGTTCAAAATCTAAATCATTTAAATATAATCGTTCTTTTAAATTAGTCATTATCCCAAGTCTTTGTTGCTGTTTATTATTTATGATGGCTTTTGATAACCGTTATGTTCAAAAATTCATTGAGTTAATCGGTTATGAAGTCTATTCAGCCCTACAACCGATTCGACTTATCGATGAACATGATGGAATTCGCCTAGAAGTCATCGGCGCAATGAATGACGATGAAACAGCTGTTGCTTATTTGACACTACAAGATTTAACGGGGGAAATCTTTGATGAAACACTAGATATCTATAATTATACAGCAACTGGCGTCCGTGCCTTAACCATGCCGTTAATTGCTTACGATGAAACGACAAAGACTGCGACGTTTCGTCTACAAGGAAATGGAGGAAAAAACTTAAATGAAAGAGAGATTATCGTTGGCATTCAATCTTTTTTAACTCAAAAAGAAAAATATGAAGAGCATGATGTCCTAACGGATTGGTCTATTCTCGAGACTCATAAAGCTGAAACTATCCTATTCAAAGAGGGCGTTAGTTCTGGTGGCGACGGACTATACTATTTTGAAGAAACTAAAAAAGTATTGAAACCAAGAGAACTTGACTTAGAAATCCCAGGGCTAAACTTTGTTCGACTCTCGAATATTGGATTTATTGATAATAAACTTCATATTCAACTCGAATGGCGGGAAGATAACATCGATGATCATGGCTTCGTCTATTTAGTTAATAGCCTAGAAGAAAAAGTTGATAACTATTTCAAAAATATTTCATTTGGCGTTGATCAAGAAAACAATCTTGTCTATGGACGAAATCTAGAGGAATACGTCTTTGATATCTCACCAGATGAGTTGTCTCAATTTAAACTTCAAGGTGATTTTGTGTACAACGGACAATATACCGAAGGAGATTGGAGAGTAAAATTCAAGTTAGACTCAACGACAGAAGAAATCAAACAAGCGGTTGATTTAACATTTGATGAAACATTAATTAATGAAATTAACATCTCAGCACTTGGTGTCACACTAAGAGGCACCGAAACTGAGGAATCATTACAAGTCAAAATTCTTTTGGACAATGGTGAAATTCTTGAATCCGACTCAAGTATCCAAGTGACAGATGGAACTGTGGATAACTCAGAATTTGTCATAAAAATACTATTTCCCGGTCTATTAGATTTATCAAAAATTAAAATGATTCAAATCAATGATAAATATATTACATTAAATAAGGAGGAATAACTCTTGGTTAATCTCACTTTATTCACGCTAATTTTCGCTACTCCAATTTATCTGGTTTATGCCTTAATTTTAAAACTGTTAAAAAAAAGAACAGATTGGAAACTATCCATCTGTTTCATCGAATTTATTTTTTGTTGTTACTTCGTTAATCTTTTACGCTTAACAGGTATGTTTAACATTTGCTTAAGTAATTTTTCTGACTCTCACGCTTCTCCAAATATAGTTCCTATTATAAATACATTAAAAGAAGTCATGGATTATGGTTTTTATGTTTTAAAACAAGTTTGCTTAAATATCCTACTATTTGTACCATTTGGCCTTTTAGTTGGTTTAATCAAACAATCGGGACGAAACATTTTAATTGCTTCCCTTATTATCTCAGTGACAATTGAGGCACTTCAATATTATAATGGTCGTTTTGCTGATATTGACGATGTCATTTGGAATGTTTCAGGTGCATTAATTGGTTATCTCATCTATCTTAGTTATCAAAAAATAAAACATTTACTCATGATTCCAAAAGCAGCTACAAATTAGCTGCTTTTTGCTTGTTCGTTTAAAAAGTTTTTAATTCCTTCCATAATACCAGTCACCACTTTATCTTGATAGTCTTTAGTTTGAATAAGCTCACGTTCAGTATCATTTGAGATATAGGCACTTTCAATTAAACAAGCTGGCATTTTAGCTTCTCGAATAACCACTAGATTAGTTACTGCTCTAACATGACGATCTTTAGCCTGTGTATAATTAATCAGCGCTTCTTGAATACAGTTTGCTAATTGACCATCGAGTGTTTCTTTCCCAGGGTTATAAAAAGCTTCAATCCCATGAACACTCGAATCTTTAAAGCTATTTTGATGAATACTAATAAGTAAATCACCTTTCGCTTTATTGGCTAATTTCGCACGATTAATTAAACTAATCGCTGTATCATCGGTTCGGGTCATCACAACTTTATAGCCTTTTCTCTCTAATCTTTTTTGTAATTTTAGTGCGATTTGAAGATTAATATCTTTTTCTTGAATCCCTCTTTTGACACTACCTGGATCCGTTCCACCATGTCCGGCATCAATAATAATAATTTTTCGATTTTGCTTAAAGAAGTAATCAAAACACTTTGTTTTTTGTATCGAAGCAGCCAAAGTTGATGTGAGAGGAATAAATAAAAGACTTATCATTACAAAAGCTACGATGAATCGAGCAAAATATTTATTTTTTGATTTATTTATCAAATTTCATCTTCCTTTCGTCCGATGGCTATCTACGAACTAAGAGAGTTTTGTCGAACATAAAGCTATTATGTAGTATAGTTAATTCTCTCCAAAACATACGATAAAAGAAAAACCAGAATGTTCATATCATCATTCTGGTTTTATATTAGATTCATTCAAGAAATTTTCAATTCCAGTTATTATTCCTTCAACAACTTTGTTTTGATAATCTTCAGAAGTAATCAAATCAAGTTCATAATCATTAGAAATAAATGCTGTCTCGACTAACACAGCAGGCATCTTTGTTTCACGTGTCACGACTAAACCATTATCTGATCGAATTCCACGATTTTTTGCACCTGTTTCATTAATTAGTGCCTCTTGAATCATTTGCGCTAATTGTTGATCATTTGTTGTTTTATCACTATTGTAATACACTTCTATTCCATTAACACTCTCATCTTGAGCATAACAATTTTGGTGAAGACTAATAAATAAGTCTGCCTCTTGTTCGTTAGCGAAATCTGAGCGTTCTCTTAATTCTAATGAACTATCATCTTCACGAGTCATTAAAACCGCATATCCATTTTCGATTAAGACTTCTTGAAGTTTTAAGGCAATTTCTAAATTAATATCTTTTTCTAAAATACCTTGACTATCACTTCCTGGATCAATACCACCATGACCCGCATCAATAATAATCAATGGCTGAGTAGTGGTAACAGTGCGTTCATTTTCATAATAAGATTGTGCAATCATAGTTTGCGAGGTTTTTGAATAATAAATTGATAATGCAAGGCCACTCATGATTGCTACGATTAAGAACAATGAAATTAAATTACGCTTAATTAAGCGCCTCTTTCGGTTTCTTCTCATACGGTTCTCCTTTCTCTTTTAACCCTTTTGATTTAAGGAGATTGTAATACACAAACCTTAGAAAAACCTTAAACATCCTTTTTGATGACATTTTTCCTGTCGAAGATACGACTATTATGTAGTATAGTTTATTTCGACTGAACAATACTATTACTAGGTGAACGCCTGAATTTTTTTAGAGATGGAGTGAATCACATGCTTAGAAAACTCGATCATCGATATATGGGTGGCGCTGTTTATGATTGGTTAGAAACAACCTATCATTTTTCATTTGCTGATTATTATAATGAAGCAAATATTAACTTTGGAGTTCTTCGTGTCCTAAATGACGATATGATCGCCCCTCACACCGGATTTGATACACATCCCCATAAAGACATGGAAATCATCACTTATGTCGTTGAGGGAGAACTAACTCATAAAGATAGCATGGGGAATGTCGGTATCTTAAAACGTGGACAAATGCAATATATGAGTGCAGGAACAGGTATTACTCATAGTGAGTATAACAATACTGACGTTCCTTTACGCTTACTTCAAATTTGGATTGTGCCGGATAAAAGAGGGCATCAACCAACATATGGCGAATATCACTTTGACTGGGAAGCACGTCATAACCAATGGCTTCATATGGTTTCTGACATCCATGAGGATGCTCCTATCACTATTAATCAAGATGTGAATATTTATACCATTTTATTAGATGAAGGAAATATTGCCGATATTAATGTAGCCTTTGGGCGTCAAGCTTATCTCATGCAAATCGAAGGCTTCTCAACGGTCAACGAGATTGCTGTAAAAGAAAAAGATGCGATTGAAATTATCGAAGATAATATTCATATTGAAGCAACTCATACGTCACACTTCATTGTTATCGATATGCCAAAATCCTCTCATCCTTATATGTAAAAAAGCAAAGGCACTAGCCTTTGCTTTTTAAACTTTTCCTCTTTTTTCTTTCAATTAAACATGTTATGTTAAGACCAAAAGGGGGAATTTTATTATGAAGACAATTCGATATTTAGTCGGATTATTACTCATTCTAATAGGTGGATTTTCGCTCATCACTTACATCTTTCATCTAAATAATGAACTAATTCATCATCTATGGTTTTTATGCGTGTTAATCCCAGGACTTTATTTTGAAATGAACTATTTTCAAACAAGAAAAAATCCTGGACAACTTGTTCCAGGAGGAATTTTAACCGTAATTGGATTATTATTTTGTTTTGAAATTTTAACCCGATGGGATTATTCTAATTATACATGGCCTATTTACTTATTAGCGGTAGCATTTGGATTGCTACAACTTTATTTATATGATCATAAAGACAAAGGACTCTTAATTCCCATTACGATTCTTTGCTTCATTTCACTTCTTTTTTATGTCCAACTTTTCATTTCATCATCACTACTACTTGCTATTTGCTTAATTATCATTGGACTTTATATTCTCTTGCGAAAAAATAAGGTGTGAAGTTTATCCTCACACCTTTTATTTATGATATAAAAAAAGACTTAGGTTTTAGCCTAAGTCTTAATGATTAAATTAGAATCCTGGTAAGAAGATTGAAGCACCAGGTCCTAATGGTAAGTTACATACGAACCATACAATTAATAATAATGTCCATCCGATTAATAAGAATACTGAGTAAGGAACCATTGTTGAAATTAAAGTTCCGATTCCTGATTTCTTATCGTATCGAGCAGCAAATGTTACGATTAATGCGAAGTAGCTCATTAATGGAGAGATTAAGTTTGTTGTTGAATCTCCGATACGGTAAGCCATTTGTGTGAATTCTGGTGTGAATCCAACTTCCATTAACATCGGAACGAATACTGGAGCTAAGATTGCCCATTTAGCTGAAGCTGATCCCATGAAGATGTTAATGAACGCTACAACTAAGATGAATAAGATGACTAATGGAATACCTTGTAATCCGATTACTTTTAACATCTCTGCACCTTTGTTTGCAATGATTGTTCCTAAGTTTGAATAATTGAAGTAAGCAACGAATTGAGATGCGAAGAATACTAACACAATGTATGATCCCATTGAAGCCATACTTTTACCCATTAAGTTCATGACATCTTTATCATTCTTAACCACTTTAGATCCAACTCCATATGCAATCCCTGCGATGGCAAATACTAAAGCAATGATAAGAACCATTGAATCCATGAATGGTGATTTTAAGATTCCTTGAATCCCTGCATCAGTTCCACGTAAGAATCCGTTAGCTGGAACGACTAATGCTGCTAAACCTGCAACTGATAATAATGTTGCGATTCCAGCGAAACGTAATCCGCGTTGTTCTTCTTTAGAAACTGTCATTGCACTTTCTTCAACTATCGCATCACCTGTATATTTTCCTAAACGTGGTTCAACGATTTTTTCAGTTACAATTGTACCGATAACTGTAATTAATACTGTTGAAGCGATTAAGAACCACCAGTTACCTGTCATCTCTACTACATAATTTGGATCGGCTAATTTAGCACCTTCTGTTGTTAATCCTGCTAATAATGAATCAGTAGGACCAACCATCACGTTAGCACTGAATCCACCAGATACCCCGGCAAATGCCGCTGCAAGACCTGCAATTGGGTGACGTCCCATACTTAAGAAGATAATAGCTCCTAATGGGATTAACACAACGTATCCTGCATCAGATGCGATACTTGATAAAACCCCTGCAAGTACAACTACAACTGTAATTAAACGTTTTGGAGTACTCATTACTAATTTCTTTAATAATGATCCAATTAAACCTGTTCCTTCAGCAAGTCCAACCCCAAGTAAAGCAACTAATACTGTTCCAAGTGGTGCAAACCCTGTGAAGTTTGTTACTGCTGATTTAAATAAATATTGAACACCTTCTCTTGATAAAAGGCTTTGAACTGTTACCGTCATTTCTTCAACCGTATTCGTCGTACGATTGATCCCCTCATAAGTTACTGATACACCTGCAGCTGATAAGATAGCTGATAAAACAACAATTACTGCACTTAAAATTAAGAAGATTGTTGCTGGGTGTGGTAATGCATTACCGATTTTTTCTACTCGGTCTAGAAGAGTTAATTTCTTCTTTTTCACTTTCTCACTCATAGAATACCTCCTTGATTTCAATCCCTTTCCCATAATTTAGGTGAGGTAGTTTATATGGTTAAACATATCTAATTATATCTATAAAATTCGACCAATTTCCACTGTATTTTTTTTCCATATGATTAAAAATACATTATTTTTCTACAATTATAGCCATAAAATTGTATATTATTTGTCAAAATACCGACTTATATCTATACTAATATCATTCAATCATATAAATTGTAAAAAAATAATAAAATTCAATTTCAAAACTTGAAAGGAGGTAATGATTCTTGAGTCATCTCATCATTTTAATACTTTCACTTAGCGCGATTATGATTTTAGCTTACCGAGGATACTCGACAATTATCACCGCCCCCATTATTTCACTCATAACTTTATTTCTGACTTTTGGATTAGATAGTCATCTGATGGCTAACTATACTCTAGTCTATATGGACGGATTTGCGGGATTTGTTAAAAACTATTTTCCACTATTTTTAACAGGAGCAATTTTTGCTAAATTGATGGAGGAAACGGGTTATGCGCATGCAATTGCTCACTTTATAACCAAATGGATCCAACCTAAGCGAGCGATTTTAGCCGTTGTCCTTTCCGGTGCACTCCTAACTTATGGAGGTGTTTCTCTTTTTGTCGTTGCTTTTGTTCTTTATCCCATTGCAACATTACTCTTTAAAGAAGCCGATATTCCAAAACGACTCATTCCTGGAACAATCGCTCTTGGTGCTTTTACATTTACGATGACAGCTTTACCAGGAAGTCCTGAAATTCAAAACATCATTCCTATGACTTACTTCCAAACAGATACTTTTGCTGCTCCAATTATTGGCCTCATTGCTAGCATCTTGATATTTACTTTAGGAATGATCTACCTAAACTTTCGAGCAAAATCTGCCCATAAAAATCATGAGGGCTACGGGTTTAATGAAGAAATGAAATCAAAAACATCTTCTAAAACACCATCAATTTGGTTAGCTATCTCCCCGATTATAATCATCTTCGCCTTGAACCTCTTCTTCTCAAAAGTCTACTATCCAAATGTAGATGGGACTTATCTAGAATCGTTCAATACAACACTCGATAGTATGTCTGGAACATGGAGCGTTATTATCTCAATCGCAATTGCGATTTTATTTATCCTTTTATTGAATATCAAAAAACTTAAAAACCTCCAATCTATTTTAGATACCGGAGTTAAAAATTCATTTATTCCCCTTTTAAACTCAAGTGCTATTGTCGGTTATGGAAGTATCATCAAAACACTTCCTATTTTCCTTGGAATTCAAACCATGATTTTAAACCTTTCACCGAATCCAATTATTGCTGAGGCCCTTTCAGTTAATATCATTTGTGGTCTAACTGCCTCTGCCTCAGGTGGTCTTGGAATTACCTTAAATGCTTTAGCACCAACATTTTTACAAATGAGTGAGCCTCTTGGAATTACACCAGAAATTCTACATCGTATTGCGTCTTTATCATCTGGCGGATTAGATACACTTCCTCATAACGGAGCCGTCATTACAACACTAGCGATTTTTGGCCTAACACACAAACAAGCTTATAAAGATATCTTTGTGACATCCGTTGTTATTCCAATCTTCGTTACTTTCTTGATCGTACTAGGAACCTCTGTAATTTTTATCTAAAATAAAAACGCCGATTTATCGGCGTTTTTTTAATCTTATTAAGTAATAAAATCCAACTCCAATCCCACCACAGGTTATCCCTACCATTAGATGATTAAAAATAAATCCCATCATCATCATTAAAATCATCCCTATGATCAAAATACTATTCTCTATTAAATCATCTTCAGACGTCTCAACTTCTTGTTCATAAAATCCTAAACGCTCTAATGTTCTGAGGTTAATTCGATCTCTTAATAATTCATCTAAACTTACATTAAACCAATCTGATAATGCCATTAAACTATGCATATCTGGTATTTCGTCCCCTTCTTCCCACTTTGCAACTAACTGTTGTGGAACACCAATTTCTTCTGCCAGTTTTTCCTGGGAAATCCCTTTCGCTCTTCTTAATAATTGTAGTTTTTCGTTAAACTCCATCTCTTATCCCCCTTTTTACTTCTATCGTATTCATTTTCTATAATAGATATACATTTCTCATCAAGACAGGAACCTATTTACTACTTTTCTACTATGATATAGAAGCGATAGAAATAAGGAGGAGGACAGTATGGACTACCAAAAAGATTTAGATGCCTTTTATGATTCTATTAATGTTGATTATGCGGCCTATGTGGCTAATACTCTTTCTCAGTTTGGATCAAATGAAACTCTTGGATTTCGAATGGCTGGTTCAGAAGCAGAACTTGCAGCCGGTCATTTTTTATATCAAGAATTTAACAGTATTGGTTTAAAAAATGTTCGAAAAGAAAAAGTAATCGTTGATTCATGGGAGTTTAAGAATGGAGAGCTCTATTATCTAGATCAAAAGAATACGCCTCAAAAAATCACTTTAAGCGCCTATGCAAGCAACTGTATCCATGAGAATAAAACCTTTGACCTTGTTTATGTGGGGAAAGGAACAAAAAAAGATTACGAGAACATCGACGTTAAAGGAAAATTAGTACTCATTGATTTAGACTCTTATATTGGTTGCCAAATTGGTATTTGCGCCGTACAAGCAAGACAAAAAGGAGCTTATGGAATCATTGCTGCTCCTATAAATGAAAATCAAAAACTTCCAGCTGATGCGCTCACTTATGAAAATTTTACGGCACCCGCTGATATTCCAGCCTTTTCGATTAGTTTAAAAGATGCTTATATTCTTAAAACATTATTAATTCAATCACCTTCTTCTAAGATTTCGGTTATCTTGAATTGTTATAGTAAAGTTTCGCCTGATAGTACCTCATATAATATTATTGGTGAGATTCCAGGGAGAAATCCGAATGATATTATTTTAGTTATGTCTCATTATGATGGATTATTTCACAATTTTCATAGCGGAGCTTGTGGGTGTGGTTTACTACTAAGCTTAGCCCGTGCTTTAATTAATAGTCATTATATTCCGAGTAAAACAATTATCTTCATTGCCCATAGTGCGAAAGAATGGGGATTAACAAATTCCTCTTTCAATTGGTCCATTGGTGGATATCAACAGATTACTAAAAATCATCCTGAATGGGCCGAAAAAGCATTCGTTGCTATTAATTTAGAAGGTTTTGTCGCTCATGATGAATACGATTATCATCATATCCGTACGGCTTATGAATATAAGGAATTGGTTAATGCGATTCAAAAAATTGTAACGGGCTGTCCTTATAAACAAGGTTGTCTCATTGATGCACCAACCACCATCTTAAGTGATGACTTTGCCTACTCTCAAAGTGGGGTACCTACGATTATTAGTTATCGCCCAATTAACGAGAACCATTTAACGACTTATCAGACAAACTATGACCTAATTCACAATCACTTTAGTCGATCAGCTTTTGAATATTGTCATAAACTATATGGAACGATCATCATTTTATTTGATCAAATGAAGATTAAGCCCTTCAATTTTGAGAAACTGTTTCATGCCTTAGAAGAAAGTCTCGACTTTGAATCTTATCATCATTATAAAGAGCTCTATTTCCTCATCCATGATGCGAAATGGTGCGCTAAAAATCTTTATGAGTTTACTCAACGTAATCACTTTACTGATTCTGAAGCGAAATATATTAATCAACAGCTTCACTATCTCTACTTAATGATTCAGCAATCTTTTGTACGACTTTCATGGTATGGAGCAAATATTTTCCCACACGAAGCTCATCAAGAAAATATCCTTCATCTTCGTGAGGCGATTCGACTATTAAAAAAAGAAAAGCTAAAATCTGCCGTTGAACAGCTTTGTCGAGTTGACCTGAATCTCTATGCCTTCTACTTCGATAAAAGAACATATCAATTCTATATTCATCAGTCCTGTCATCAAGATGACGAACATTTAACTTGGGGACGAGATTTATTATTAAGTGAGCTCGATCTTTATGATATTATTGAAACGCTTCAGCGTAAGCATTCTTGGGAAGATATTTATGTTGAAATCCAGCATCTAAAAGAGATCTTAAAAGAAGAAGAGTTTCGCCAAGAAAAAGTGATTGAAGAAGAAATGGTGCATCTTAAACAAATCATTGATTGGATGCGCTCATTGTATCGACGTCCATAAATGCATAGTATAATAATCTATATACATAGCAAAATGTATTTCATATACTAACCATCAGGCTTAGTACACAAGTCTTTTTGATAAAAAGGCCAACTATAGTAGGGCTGGGGCACCTAGCGATTTCTCAAAGAAATCTAATCCCCCACTACTAGGGCATGGGCCACCTGCCGTTTCCAACGGAAATGTATCCTCCGCTGGTAGGGCATGGGTTACCTGCCATGCGAAGCATTTATCCTCAACCGGCAAGACTTTAGTTTTTACGATGTTAAAAACTTATCTGGACTTATATATATCATTGATAAGGTTGTGATTGTCATGCAAAAATTCAATGCAAAAATTATCGAAGCACCAAGAGGAGGAGCCTACGTTGAAATTCCCTTTAATGTTGAAGACATCTACCATGCAAAAAGAGTTAAAGTAAAAGCCTTATTTGAGACGATTGAATATCGTGGATCACTTGTTAAAATGGGAACTGATTGTCATATTCTTGGCATGCCAAAAGCCATTCGCGAGAAACTAAATAAACAAATTGGAGATTCAGTGTCTGTGACCATTGAAAAAGACGAAGAAGAACGAATCATCGAACTTCCAGTGGAATTTAAAGAAATCCTCCATCAGGAAACTGAAGCATTAGCCTTTTGGGAGACACTCTCATACTCTAATCAAAAAAAGTATATGACTTGGATAACTTCTGCTAAAAAAGAAGACACAAAAATGAAACGAATAGAGTCAGCTATCCAAAAATTAATTAATAAAGAACGCTATGTTAGATAACGTTATTGATAAGTGGGATAAAAAAATGGATTGGATAAGGTTAAATATAAAGTCATTTTTGTAATAACTTTTGTAAGAAATTAAATACTGTTCATAAATTTATAACCGAAAAAATGAGTGGTGCAAAAAGCACTACAAAAACAAAGAAGTTTTTAATAGAAAAGTCTCAGAATCATTGATCATAACAAAAAAGCAGCCATTATAAAAATGACTGCTTTTTGTTTGTAAAAACTGAGGTAAATTTAGTTGTTCAATCCTAAACCTGAAACTATTTAGTATTTAAACTGACTCAACATATAAATGTCTAAGACACTTAACCTAAAGCTACAAACAATAATGCAAAATATAATAGAGGAATTAGGTTTAATACTAGTCCTAAAAGACTTACCCACTTTTTCTCATATTTCAAAAATAGCGATAATATAGATAAGACTATCCCGATAATTCCTAATACAATCATAGCTATCATCGAAGAAGTTAAATAAGCAAATACTAAAATATTTAATAGACATCCAATAACAATACTAACTAATCCTAATTTTTTAGATAAACTAGTCATGATTTCCATTCCTCCTTTAAAAAATATTATACATATATTGTAACAAATAAAAAGAAAAGATTCAAAAATTTAACACTTCAATACACCGAAATAACAGGAAGGTAGCTGTCGCATTTATACATGTAAAGGAATTGCCTCAGAATTCACTATTAAATGATATCAGTTCCATTAATTTTTTCATATCGTAAAAAAATTTTAATGGGACTATAG
Organism: Turicibacter sp. T129; assembly: GCF_025594975.1. NCBI lineage: Bacteria > Bacillati > Bacillota > Erysipelotrichia > Erysipelotrichales > Turicibacteraceae > Turicibacter > Turicibacter sp. T129. The sequence goes on from NZ_JAMQUU010000041.1 coordinate 76,328, forward strand.
GACGTCTTGATATCAATGTTTTTTATGATTTTAGTTTGAAATGAATAATTTGAAACAACACGTCGATGATTGGACTTAACGTGAGTTATTCTCTATAATGGATAATTGAAGAGCTTAACCAAAATAGAGAAATGAGGGAAAAATAATGAAATTAGAAAAAATTCAAAAACCAGATTACTTAAAAGTTCGTCATGCAATGATTGCAGGGGCTCGTACGATTGAAGATGTTAAAGTAATGACAGATCTTGATACAGTGGAATACGAAAACGACATTAAAGCTATCTTAGCAAGTATCTGTGGATGTAAAGGAACTTCATTAGAACAAGTAGTTACTTTAGCAAATGAAGGAAAAACAATTGAAGAAATCAAAGAAATGACAGGAACTGCTACAGCTTGTGGACGTTGTATTCATTTATTAGAAGCTGTTGTCGCTGCCAAAAAATAAAACTCCATCAGTGATGGAGTTTTTTATTTTGTTTTTAAATAAAAAACGGTAATCTGTGGCACATTGAACAATCGAAAAGGTGCCTTTGTATTTCCAATTCCCGTATTAACATATAAATTCATATCACGATTAATCTCATAAAACCCACGTACATATTTTTCAGCTAACGCTGTTGTCATTAAAGGTCCAACAAATGGGATATATACCTGTCCTCCATGACTATGCCCCGCTACCACTAAATCGACTGGATAATTGATAAAATCATCAGCTAAATCAGGCTCATGTAACATTAAAAGATTAAGGTGATTTTCTTGTATGCCTTTCATTGTCTGAACCGAATCATAATATCCAATCAAGGCATCATCAGCTCCAAAGAGACTAAGCGTCGTTCCTTTAATATTCAACGTTTCATGATTATTGAGTAACACGTTAAAACCAGCTGATTCCATTAAATCTTCATAAAAACGTTCAGCTCCCCCACCATAATCTCGATTCCCAAAAACAGCGTATTTTCCAAATTTAGATTTGATTTTAGATAAAACGATTGCTATTTCATCGATAGCTCCATCATAATTAGCCGCATTATCCATTAAATCACCCGTAAATAAAACGAGATCTACGTCTTGTTCATTGATTTTATCAACGACTTCTTGTAAATCTTCAAGCGTAAAAAAGTCACCTATATGTGTATCTGAAAATTGCACGACTTTAATCGCTTCGCCTTGAATTTTACTAAGTGGCACATCATGAGAAATCACTCGTAACAACTTTGGTTCAACAAAGGTTGAATAAAGTATGATTAAAATTCCAAATAAAATGAAATACCCTAATCGCTTAAAAAATACTTTCATCTGCTCATCCTCTATACTCTCGTTTGTTATCTTTACAAAATTATATTGTACTCCCCTTAAATTTAAATCACAAATACTATTTTTAAATTAATTTCACTTTAAATGTCGAAAGATTTATTAATCTATTTAATCCTTATTAATTGCTTTCATTTGGAAATTTTAGTATAATAAGCTCAATCATATTTTATAATTAAGAAAGGATGACGCCAGATGAATTCAACATTAACTAATCTGTATGATTATAGCTATTATTGTTAAGTTTGTATTTATGCTTGGAGTCATTCCCATCATAGGTACAAACTTTTAGACGTTTGTCTCTATGATGGCTATCTCTTATATAAAATAGATGCCACATAGATAAAAAACTATGTGGCCCTTTTATTAAAAGCTTATCGAATTACCACATAGTCTATTGAAACTATGTGGTTTTTTTATTCATACGATAGAAAAGAGGAGAAAAAAGATGAAGCAAAAAAAAGATATCATTATTGTAGGATTTGCATTATTTTCAGTATTTTTCGGAGCAAGTAATTTAATTTTCCCACCATTTATCGGGGTTACTTCCGGAAGTGAATGGTTAACAAGCTTTTTAGGGTTTGTTTTAGGGGATGTCGGAATTATTTTACTTTCAATTTATGCCATCGCTAAATGTGGTGATTATCAATCCATTGTTGGACGTGCAGGTAAAAATTTTGGACTAAGCCTAGAAATTATTATGATGCTTTGTTTAGGGCCAATTTTAGCTATTCCTAGAACAGCCGCAACTACATTTGAGTTAAGTATTACGCCATTAATTCCAGGAGTAAACTCAGTCTTTTTCTCAATTATCTTCTTTGCCTTAACCCTTATATTAACAATTCGTCCAACAAAAGTAATGGATATTATCGGGAAGTTCCTAACTCCTGTTTTATTAATTTGTCTAGCTTTCTTGATTGGAAAAGGAATTATATCTCCACTTGGAACATTAAATAATGAGATTAATTCAAATGAATTATTCGTTACTGGATTAACGCAAGGATATCAAACAATGGATGCTTTAGGAGTTGGAGGAATCACTGCATTCATGATAGCTTCTTTCATAGGGAAAGGATATACCTCACAGGAAGAACGTATTAAGTTAACGATTAACGCAACGATACTTGCTTGTTGTGGGTTAGCCTTAATATATGGTGGGTTAACTTACTTAGGAGCAACTGTTTCTAATCAATTTGATGCCTCTGTTTCTCAAACTGCTTTATTAGTTGCAATTACTCATCAATTAATGGGACAATCAGGAACAATTATTTTAGGTATTATTGTCGCATTAGCTTGCCTAACAACAGCAATTGGTCTAACTTCTATTACAAGTAAATATTTCGAAGACGTGACAAACAAAAAACTAAAATATGAACACATCGCTATTTGTATTTGTACCTTTAGCACAATTGCCTCAACAATTGGAGTCGATCAAATTATTGCGCTATCAGTTCCTATCTTAACTATTATTTACCCAGTATCCATTATCCTAGTTATTTTAAGTGTCTTAAAAAAATTCTTTAGTAACAATTTATCCTTCGTTTTTGCAGGATACACAACATTACTAATCAGTGCTCTATCTGCCGCTAATGTTTCATTTATGAATGAACTACCTTTAGCAAATTTAGGTTTAAACTGGCTTCTACCATCTTTACTTGTCGCAATAGTAGGAGAAATGATTGGCACTAAAAAATTATTAACCGTCAAAAGTCCTATTAAAGAATTATAAATAGGTATATTAACGGAGGTAATCTCTCATTCTAAAAATATAATCTATACAGAAAGGAAGCATTGCCGATGTCTTTACCAAGAGAAGAATATATTGAAATTCGTCATGCTCAAGCTAAAGGAGCTCGTACGATTGATGACATCTTAAAAATGACGTCCATTCAAGCTGATACTCCTGAAAAAATGAAAGAAATTGAGGATGTTCTATATCTTGCATGTAGCTGCAAAAAGGTATCAGTTGAAGAAGTAGCGATTGCTGTTCAAAATGGTGCAGATACAGTTGAAAAAATCCAAGAGCTTACAGAAGCAGGGACAGTCTGTGGACGCTGCATCCCAATCTTAGAAAATATTTTAGAACTTAAACATTAAAGACCTTGCGGAGCAAGGTCTTTTTCATTACATCATATTTTTTAAACGTTGCATCACTTGTGGATAACTTTGATATTCCTTAATTTTATTGTAAATATTGCGTCATCCGTTTACATTAACAGATTCATTAAGTTGATAAGAAAAAGGGGTTATCTATTTTGAGATAGTCCCTTTTATTTTAGTTGAACTTGAATTTGAATTTGCGTTAAATAATTATCGTATCCAATAACTGAAATTTCATCTAGAATAAACTCTTCGTAGGAATAACCTGAGAATTCCAGGTTATTTTGTTTAGCAAATTCAATCATTCGATCATAGGTTTGATACGTTGTATCGTATGACCCACGATGATAAGCAATCAAATATAATCCTTTTGGTTTCAAAAAAACCGTCTGAGCTTGAGTGACATCTTCGATTCGAGAATAAAAATGAGTATAGTCTAGATACTCTTTCTTAGCTAACCGCTGTGGATCAATCATGACTCCTACAGAATCCCAAGTCGTATATGAATTAAAATCTTCCCGCTTCATAAACTCAGATAAATGATCAAAAAATTCTCGATGATTAAATTGATCTAATTCAGGACTAATCATAAAATATTCTGCTTCCATCTGCTTTAACTCAATTTCATCGCCTATTAACAAGATCGCTCGTTTTGTCATTTCGACTTTTTCATGCATGATTTGTTTTAAAGTCTTTAAATGTTCAATTTCTCGATCAATTTGATCTATCTTCTGAGAAAAAAGGTGGATCAGTTGTTCTGGACTGCGACTATCTAAATAAGTTTTAATTTCTTGCAGTGACATTCCCATTTCCTTTAATACCGAAATCACCCCAAAAACTTCAAACTGTTGATAACTATAGTAACGATAACCATTAGGCTTTTTAATCGCTGGTTTAAAAATTCCAATCTCATCGTAATGAAAAAGGGTCTGCTTTTTAACCCCCCAAAGTTTTGCAAATTCTCCAGTCGTAAAATACTGATTCATACCTCATGCTCCTCTTGACTATACGGTAACCATATGCTTTATGATAATTAAGAAAGGTGGGATTAACCTAATGAATACAGATAGTAAACAGTTAACCTTTAAATCATTTATGGCTTTTACAACGCCAACGATGATTATGATTGTTTTTTTATCACTTTACACGATCATTGATGGAATTTTTGTCTCACGATTTGTTGGACAAAATGCATTATCAGCCATTAATATCACGCTTCCACTGATTAGCTTAACGTATGGGATTGCATTTATGTTTGCAACCGGTGGTAGTGCCATTGTAGCAAAAAAATTTGGGGAAGGCAATTCGTTGGAAGGGAAACAAAATTTCTCATTCATTGTTTTATGCAGTGTGATTATTGGGATGTTCTTAATGATTATAGAACTTACATTTCTTCCAAATCTACTAAAGCTTCTTGGTGCAACAGAGAATCTTTATTCTTATTGTTATGAGTATGGATTTATTATCACTTTATTTACGCCAATTGCAATCCTAAAATCATTGTTTGATTATTTCATGGTGACCGCAAACAATCCTAAATTAGGACTCATAAATACGTTAATTGGTGGATTTACGAATATGATTCTTGATTATGTCTTTATCGTTGTTTTTAATTTAGGGATTTCAGGCGCTGCGTTAGCAACAGGGATTGGACTTTTAATTCCTTCTATGATTGGTTCAATCTATTTCATGAACCAAAAAAATTATCTTCATTTCACGAAGCCTAAATTAAAATGGGATGTTCTCATTCAAAGTATGTCAAATGGATTATCAGAAATGGTCACAAACTTATCCACAGCTGTCACGACACTTCTTTTTAATCTAATGATGATTAAGTATTTAGGTGAAGATGGGGTTGCTTCGATTACCATTGTTTTATATGCTCAATTCTTATTAATGTCTGTGTACTTAGGATTTTCATCAGGAGCAGCCCCTTTAATTAGTTTCAGTTATGGTGAAAACAATCATCCACAATTAAAACAATTAATCAAATATAGCTATCACTTCATTAGCGTTGCCTCAGTTGTAACGTTTGTACTTGCCTTAATTCTTGCGTCAACCATTATTAAGATATTTACCGGTGGTGAAACTGAGGTCTATCATATCACAAAAAGTGGCTTTTATCTGTTCTCCTTTAGTTTCTTACCGATTGGAATTAATATTTTTGCTTCCGCTATGTTCACTGCTTTTTCTAACGGAAAAGTATCAGCACTAATTTCAGTTTTAAGAAGTTTAATTCTCGTCATCATCGGTGTTATCCTCTTACCAATCCTCCTCGGAGTGAACGGTATTTGGTTAACCATCCCATTTGCTGAGTTCATCACTGTCGTGATTTCTATTAGTTTAACGAAAAGATATGCTAGTTATTATCATTATGAATAAAAACATTAAAGGGGCTGTCTCAAAATGAGATAACCCCTTTTCATTATTTAAATGTTAAATATTCCGCATAAACGTATCCAATTTCTCCTTCAAAAGAAATTTGAATCCATTCATCACTATAATAACGATCTAATACCTTAACCTTGTCTCCTGCATCTAAATTTCCGATGATATCTGTTCCTGTTGCTGCTTTCGCACGAACATTTACTCCATCAACATTACAATAAGCCTCATTATTATTTGTTTGAACTGGAGTTTGTTCCTGTTGTACTGGTTTTTCAGATTGTTGCTGCCCAGTTTCATGTGTTTGATCTGACGACTGCTCATTTGATGAATCTGTTGCTGGTGGTGTCACTTCTTCTTGCTTTTGATCAACCGATGTATCTTGATTTACATCTATTGAATCATCTGATGTTTCCACTTCAACTTTATCATAAGTTAAATAATCATTTTCAGATTTAGGTTGCTCATATGTAGCAGCCATAACACCTGTATAAACAATTAATCCCGCACCTAATGCTGTTAAAAGCCCGATAATTGAAACACCAAGCTTCTGTGTCCATGAAGTGACTTTTCCATCAAATTCATCTTTTTTCTTCGATTTCATCTTAATCCCTCCCGTGTTAAATCCTGTTGCAAAATCATTAAATAAATCGAGAATTTTATTATTTTAATTAATCATATCATAATTTAGTAGAATAATTATGTATTTTTCACTGACATTATCCCCCAATTAAAAAAGATTCAGCCTCAGTTTCCTACTGGACCGAATCTTTTATGCTTCAGTTTTCATCTTCTAAAAATTCAACTTGAGGCCGTGTTCCTACCCCATCATAAGTTATTAAATAATCGACTCGATTCTCTTTATACTCAATCACAATTTTAGTATGTGGAATGCCTTCCGGTAATGAACATTCTATATCTAAGATTTGACCATCTTCGACAATTTGTGTCTCTAATAAAGGAGTACCTTCAATTAACTTATCATCTTCATATCTAACTTGATAAATTGTAATCTTTGAGCCAATATGTTGTGGAATAACCAACAGTCGTTCATCACTTGGTTCTTGATTATATTCAATCACATCCAAATGGTCTACTATAGCTAATTGTTGCTCTGTTGGTTCATGAATAATAGCAGCGAGTTGTTTCTCACTCATCTGTAACTGTAGTAATTCCACTGCCTGATTGACCGTCGCACTCACAAGACAATCGACACGCTCCTCATTTTCGTCTGTTTGATTAATAGGTTCTTCGATTTGATCTGATTTTAAAACTGGTGTTTTAATTTCTACCTCGGAGTCAATAGGCGGCTTTTGTCCTTCAGCTGGAATATTTATAGAAGGTTGTGGATAAGTAATATCCATTGGTTGATTACTCGACTGACATGCTGATAAAATTCCAATTAAAATCCCTATTAACCCCCACTTTAATTTCATGATTCATCCTCCCTACAACGAGTTCTTTTACTAGTATTAGTCTATGCAACAGCAATTCAATCGAAACAAATCATCCCTATTTTCACTCTCATTTTTTCGACATAATCTTTATTTCTAGCGTCAGTAAACGCTTTTATTTAACAAGTGATGTATGATATGGTAGGATTATCATTTCTATCCTAGGGGGAATTTTTATGGCAATAGTAGAAGTAAATTTTCATTCAACATGTCTCAACCGAATGGTCACTTATAAAGCAATTATTCCAACCGAGCATCCAATCAAAAATCAACCCTTCAAAACACTCTATCTTTTACATGGATTTACAGATAATCATACTCAATGGTTGATGGGCTCACGTATTGCTCTACTTGCCGAGCAAGCTCGTCTAGCAGTTATTATGCCGGCAGGAGAAAATAGCTTTTATGTCGATGATGAACGACGTGGTCATCTATATGGTGAATTTATCGGTCGTGAGCTTGTAGAACAGACACGAGAAATGTTCCATCTTTCAACGAAACGTGAAGATACCTTTATTGCTGGCCTTTCAATGGGGGGATACGGAGCTGTTCGAAATGGCTTAAAATATCACGAAACATTTAGTCACATCGCTGGCCTTTCTTCAGCCTTTATCTTGGATCGTGCTCTAAACTCAACACCACATGCTGAATCGATTCTTGAACGTCGTTCCTATTTTGAAAGCATCTTTGGAAACTTAGATGAGCTCATCGGAAGTGATAAAGATTACAAAGCATTAATTCAAAAGTTAAAAAATGAAGCTGTGGATATTCCACAACTTTATCTCGCATGTGGAACAGAAGATTTCTTAATTGAACAAAATCGTGATTATCGTGACTTCCTAAAACAAGAAGCTATTGAATTTACATATGTTGAATCCCCTGGAATTCATGACTGGAAATTCTGGGATACCTACATTGAAAAAGTGATCGAATGGTTACCTTTATAAAATAGAAAGTTCGGCGAATGCCGAACTTTTTATTTATTTAATGAAAAGTAAAATTACTGCTTTCCTATCAAATAGCCCATTTTATAAAATGATTAAACTTCTCACTTTTTCACTATAAAATCCATTTTTCTACTGTTTAAAGTTAATAAACGACAAACATACTATATATAAACTAGAATTAGCGACTTTTTATATGCGGAATATCTATTATTTTTTTCAAATTGTGAGGCTATGTTTCCAAAATACGATTCATAAACTAATAAAATATAAATCATTTTCAATGAATTTCTACTTTTTTTATATACTAATACTACCGAGATTTTTATGATTTTGTGCTATGCTAAATTCAAATAATATTGGTTCACAATGATGTTATAGAATGGAGTTTTTATATATGACGAAACCCTTTTCCTCAAAACTACATTTTACATTGCTTCTTCTCATTAATATCACGCTCTTATCCGCTTGTCACTCAGGTGATTTAAGTAAAGAAAATCGACTTACCACCTCTGTTAATTTAAGTGATGCTCCCTTAGAAATCAATATTCTCGAAACAGGGAAATCAGATTGTATCGTTATTAAAGTTGAGGATAAAACGGTAATGATTGATACAGGTCTTGATCAAAATGGTGAAAAAATTGCAGATTTTCTAGAAAAAGAACAAATTGATGTCATTGATTACCTCATTATTTCTCACCTAGATAAAGATCATATTGGTGGAGCGGAAACTATTTTAGATGAAGTAGCTGTTTCAAATGTCATTCAGCCCAACTACACCCGTGATACAAAACAATATAAACAATATACAAAAGCACTAAACGACCATGAACTAACTCCCATTTATCTAATAAATGATATGACCTTTAAACTGAATGATGCAACATTCATCATTTCTCCTCCATTACAAGAAGAATATGAACTATCTAATGACTATTCACTCATTACTTCTGTTTCATATGGTAACCAAAGCTTCCTATTTGCAGGAGATGCTGAAAGTATCCGCCTTAGCGAATTTTTAGCAACAAGCCCACTACACTATACATTATTAAAATTACCTCATCATGGAAGATATAGTGAAAAAATCGATGAATTATTAACGGCCATTTCACCAACCTATGGAATTATTACTTGTTCAGAAGAAGAATATGCGGATACAGAGGTACTTGAATTATTAGCAAAACATCATGTCCAAACACTCATGACAAGTGATGGACCTATCGTCATTCGAAGTGATGGAAAAAATATTAGTGTGCATCAACAACTAAAAACGATTATTTCTTTCAAACAAAAAGGAGACTAAATTAACTTAGTCTCCTTTTCTATTGTTCAATTTGTTTAATTAATGCTTGTATCTCACCTTTTAATCTATCTGAACTCTGAATTAAATCATTTGCTAACTCCTTGACCCCATCATCTTCCGTTTGTTGCAAAATACTATTCATAAAGATCGTCCACACCTCACATTGTTTTGACAATCGTGTTAAAAAGTCCATATCAATACTATTCCCAATTAAAACAGTAGGTTGCTCACCTTCAACTTTAAGATTCGTTAAAATTTGTTGATAAATCTCTTCATAGCTGGATAAATAGGTAGCTTCTTTGGTTTCATCATAAACAGGATTCTCACTAACCTTCTTTTGAACTTTACTAATTTTCTTTAAATTTAATTTTAACCCATCAATGAATTGATCGACCGGCTGTTTTAATTCTTTTCGTTCACCATATTGAAGTTCATTTTTAGATAAAGCAATTAATGCTCTTTGATATTGTAAGACCTGATTTAAAAAATCAGTATTTAAATCGCCTGTTTTTTCTGTGGAACCAAGGCTATCTTTTAGTTCTAGATAGATTAAATCAATTTTCTTCAAGTAGTCGCTTTCTTTTAGATTTGGCCCATCAGCTGCCTTTACAGAATAGGTTAAAAGAAAGATTGAAATAAATGTGAACAATAATTTTCTAAATACGTTCATCACTTCACCGCCTTATTCATGCATTCATAATTATTATTTAATAATCATCTTCTATTTATGTAAGATAAATGCTCATCAAAAGATGTCGAACTTCTCTTTTATAATTTAACAATTTTTTTACCCCTAATCAGGTATGCTTGAACTACAAAAATTCAACCAAATTATTTCCCAAACCAACAATACAAGTTACGTACATGTGTATTTTAATTTATAGAATATATCTATTAATCAGTTTTATAGCTTTACGGTGATGTGGTGGATTAACTGGAAAAAGCGGGTTGAAAAAGTTTAATAATACTTAATCTTGAGTTTTATAATAGTATTTAAAAATGGAGAATTAATAGAATCATAGAGGATAATAGGGAATATGATAAAAAAATAGCCCCAGTAGAGAAAAAAAGAGGACAAAAAAAGAGAGGAGATGAAAGAGGATAATAGAAAATAAGAATAAACAAGACACAATAAAAAAGAACGATTTTTATAAAATCAGTCAAAAAATTGATCCCTTTCTCCTCCTTCTATAACATCGAACAAACTAAGTGGTGAAGGATAAAGAGTAGTTTAAAAATGAAATTATAATCTGAAAGATTCGATTACAATTTCTCCTATTTCTTATCCTATTGTTTCATCATGCATCATCTTAATTAAGGTGTAAAAATATTTAATAAAATGTGCTATATAATATCAAAATTCAACAAAATCGGTTATAATGTAGGCATAGTATTACTTCACTTTAATTAATAGGGGTGCTTAAAAATGGAGATACAAAACAAAAAAATAAAAAAACGTGGTCTTACTGCTCTTTTAATTACAGGAGCCATTGTTGGAATCGGTATGGGTACTAATCATGTAATAAAAAAAGTGGCACAACAAAAAGCTAAATCTGATGAAATAAAACGTCTAAAAGATCTTGAAGATGAAGAGTTTGATGACTTATTTGAATAGTAAAAAAACACCTCAGTTAACATTTGAGGTGTTTTTTTACGTCTTTTTCTTCACAAAAACTCATATTTCAACAATTTTCGCACCGATTGGACTCATTTTTTATCCACACTTTCCTAAATCTCCTATCTCGACTTCCATATGGATAAAAATCATCACTTCTTTTTCTTAATCTGTGGATGATTCTAACTGCTTAGGTATTCCCCCCTTCAGGAATCATTCCATCTAGAGATAAATAATAGTTTCAGATTAGTTTTAACTCATTATTTAATTCATACCCCAACGGTGTTGGGGTATTTAATTTAGCAATCCCCTCGCTTAAAATATTATCTACATACTTTATAACACGCTTAACGTACTCCCATGAGCTACAATAATCACGAGTTTTCTTTCGACCTCCCTAAATCTGACACAATATATTCATCCATTCTTCTCAAACATGTTTTCAGTGTTAGAGACATTATCCGTTAACGGGAACTCCTCTTGGTTTAAATCATAATCTTTAAATTCATATCCTGGATAACGTCGGTCCTCTTTTGTTAAACCTCGTGGGCGCCCCCCTACATAATAACACCATTTATGAACTTATTCTTCCACATAAATCTCAGCTGTTTTTTACTTATTTAAACCTTGTAACGCACCATAAGAACGCTCATTTACCTTCCATGGCATACGAACAGGAATCCATATTAAAACCATCTCATAAAGAATAATCCCTAGAGTTCCAATGACGTATTTAAGATATGAGGGCTCACCATCAAACTCAATTCCATTTTCACGTAGAAATTTAGTCACCATTGTAGTCTCTCTTAACCCATTTTCAGATAACTCTACATCTGTCGAACCTATAAATTTATTTTCTAATTTCCGATGCTTACAACATGACGAACTAGCACTAATTTAATTATTAAATTTTCAACTGATTCTAGTAACACTCTATATTAATTAAAACTAATGATTACACTCAGTTTAACTTCAATTAACTTCTTCTGAAGAGATTTGTATAGCGAAATGTATTTCCATTTTCAGAATCAGTCTTAATTTCTAAAACACTTTGCTAAGAAGACATCCTATAGTCTCGAGGCTACCTAGTGATTTCCGAAAGAAATCTTTTCCTCAACTACTAGGGCTTGTCGTACCTACCATTTTGAAGAAAATGTATCTAACGCTGGTAGGGTCTTAAAAGTTTTTACGATATGAAGAACTTATCCGGGCTTATATATAGTAACTGATTAATCACATATCTGTAACTCAGACTCACTATAGAAACACTCAATCATTCTACCGTTTATAAAATCACTACTTCTTATCAATCGTTGGTTTCACGTATATCAACTTTGCTAGCAACAGCATTTTACTCATGCTTATCTTTATTATTCTAGCTATCTTGGGGATATTCGCTCTCTGATTCCATGTGTATCTGCGAGTGATGCTCCTATTAATTAATGTCGGTATCATCATGAAGAAAGAACGAAAAATAAACGCTAATCTCCTGTGATTTAGCGATAAATTCGCCATGATATCGTACTTTAGAGCGTATCAATATCTTATTAAATAAAATTAGTTGAGTTACTTTTTATTTTCTTTAACTTTTAAGTATTTCCTGTTTATTTTAGTAACGTAAGTCAAAATTAAATCATCATTTTATCTTTATTTTGACTAATGGATAATTAGTAAACAAATTCAACCCTTATTGGCAAGTCAGATTAAATGCACAATAAATTGAGTCTAACATGAGAAACTATTTCTTACCTAATGCTATAATTTAGAAATCCATTGCACGATGAGTGATAAACAAAAAACACCTTATCATCGTAACCATTAGCTTCTTATTTCCTGGATTATTCCTCATATTTATGTCACAACTGATAATCAAAATTCTTAATTATTATGCATCACTTATCCACATTTCCTAAAAATGTTCCACATGGAACTTTTTGGTTCTGTGGATAAGTAGTTTTTTGTAGCTAATTCTCTAGATATTAATCTAAATTTGTCAAAAAAATAGTCAAAAATCAAAAAAGAGGACTTTTTATTCATCGGTTTCAGTTTAGGGAGAGTTTTTACTAAATTGTTATTAAAATTGTATTCAGAAAAACAGCTATTTTTACATAGCTGTTTTTTGTTGATATATCAACATTTTTTAGCTTTTTATTTCAAAAAAAATAGTGTTTTCACACCTGGTTTTACACACAAATAAATAGCGGTCATAAATTTATGACCGCTATTTTTATACTTGTAAAAGTTATGACAATTTTATATGCAAAAATACGTGAAAAAATGATTGAAATTCTCTTTTTTAAAGTATCTGTATTTTTTATAATAAAAACATAGATTCTTGGGTAAATCAATTATTCTTATCGAACAATAAAATGCACAAAAACTCAAAATTTTTCTTTTGTTTTTGTCATTTATTTTTGACAACTTTATTTTACTATATTATCTTTAAAGTGTAAAATGTTTGTTGTAATAAAAGAGTTGTATAGTAAATAATCAAATTATACCGAAAGTAAAGGCTTACTATAAAATCAAAAAAAAGCAGTTAATAACTGCTTTTTTTTTGATATCATTAATTATTAATTAAAGAAATAGTTTCATCTAATAATACTTGATTTTCTTCATGAGTATAACTATTTTCATCAACACTATTCCAAATTTGTTTTTGAACAACAATTCTTAAATTGCTACTGTCTGCCTCTAAGCTGTTATAAATAAAATCAAATTGATCGTTATCTCTATTTTTTGCCTGTAAGAAATTAAGCTCTTTTCCATCTTCATCAAAAATTAAAACATCATAGCGGTCACTATCTTTTGGAAGACTCACATTAACAATTGTATTAAATGGTGTTATTGAAATTTCATTAACTTGAATATTGTTTTCTTTAACTTCATCTAATTTAATTGTTTTATTTAATTCTTGGTTCACCGTCACAGGAATCTTGAATTCCCATGTTCCTTTTATTACATCTGATTTATCATCAGCCAAAACACCAAAATTCTCAATCGAACTAATTTTGGTTTGGAAAGTAAATTCATTCGGAATTTCAGTTTTGAATGAACTTAAATCAAACTTTTGCACTCCAATAAAGGTATGATCATCAATAAATTTCCCCTCTAACCCAGCAAAACCAGTCGAATCTAATTCATCTTTTGAAAAACTAACAGATGAATCACGATCTTCAATTAATAATTGGTTCATATCTAATGAATCATCATTATTCCAAGATGTATAAGTGAATGGACTTTCGTTTTCAATGGTATAAGTTACATATAAAAATTCTCCATCAGATAAAACTTCCGATAAAGTAATTCCTACACCATTAGAAGTTACTGTTTCATTAATAGACGTTGCATATTGCGAATAGTTTCCTGGAGAATAAATATTTTCTTCAATTGCTTTAAAAACATTACCGACTAAAGGTAGTTTTGATGCCATTGCTGGATTAGAAATGCCAACTCCTAAAACTACCGCTAAACTTGCAGCTATTACTCCTAATGTCTTTTTTGATTTTGGATAATGTCTTACTGTTTGATTTCTTTGTTTTTCAACCATTGCTTTACGAACTCCTTCCTCAATTACAAAGTCGATATTCTGTGGAATTGGAATATCGTTAAATTTTTTATTACTCATTCAATTCACCCTCCTTTAAAATTTGACGCAATTCATCCTTAGCACGTTTTAAATGACTTTTCACAGTATTGATTGGCAGTTCCATAATACTTGAAATTTCATTTATGCTTAAGTCATTAAAGTACTTCAATACAATAACCGTTTTATAATCCTCTCTTAAACAATCAATTGCATCATACAAATCTAACTTATCCTCAATGTGTAGAGATGAGTGTTGAGGCTTCTCAGGAACTCCGTTTTCCAGATAAACAATTTTACTTTCTTTTTGAATGTAATTTATAGAAACATTAATTAAAATTTTAGTGATCCATGTCTTGAAAAATTTTGGTTTTTTTAGTTTTCAATGTTTAATAAAGCTCTATAAACACATTCTTGTAAAATATCTAATGCTTTTTGTTCATCTTTTACATAACTAAACGCAATCTTATAAAGATAGGTTTTATAGATTTTCATTAATTCAGTAAAAGACTCTGCATCTCCATTAATAGCTTTTTTAATAAGAAATGTTTCGGAGTTTTCATCAGATAATGCTTGATAAGATACATTCATTAGCGCCTCCATAATGCCCTCCTTTTTTGTTTTCTCAACTATTAGACAAGGCATAAAGCTAAAAAGTTGCAAAACAATGTTTATTTTTTATTTTCTTACGATTAGAAAAAAGTGATAGCATCATTTATGAATAGTTTATTATGTAAGTAAAAAGTTTTAAACAACTAAAATTTAGACAAAATGTTAAATCTATTATTTTTTTAAACTTCAATGAACTTTAAAAAAAGAGATAAAAAAATGCAGGTTAACTACCTGCATTTTTAAGTTGTTTTAATATTGAATTTTGATATTAAATTCTCAATGATATTTTATTAGAAAAACTATAGAGAATTTAGTTGTAATTTGGGAAGTAAAAATTCATGTAATTTCATAAAAACTCTCCCAAAACTGAAACCGATGCTTTTTATTAAGTCCTTCTTTTTGATGGGTTATATGATGCATTAGGTGAGATAAAAAGATTGAATTTTAGTCATCCCTAACCAATCTTATTATTAACTACGTTCTTCTGTTTCCATATCGAACAGGTGCATCTGATTAAGATTGATATACATATCGATTTCATTTCCAATAACAACAGACATTCGATGTTTATCCTTTGTCACAATCTCAGTCAGAAAGTTCATTTGTGGGCTCCCAATGAAGCTAGCCACAAATTTATTTTTAGGATAGTTATAAATATTTTGATTCGTCTTAACTTATTGAATAACTCCTTTATCTTACTATAAAGAAGCTCCTACATTTTTATCAAAGGTAACTATTGTCACATGAGTTTCACATCTATTTCCTTTATTAACTCTTTTCATCATACATCCCAAGTTAATTGTTTATAAATATTCCATATTTATTATAAAAATCAAGTTTATATTTATTATAAAAATCAAGTTTATATTTATTATAAAAATCAAGTTTATGGTAAATAATAAAAATAATTGAATATTTTATAATAAACGAAAGGATGGAGTTAATGGCATTCGATAAAATTATCCTTAAAAATTTACTTAAAAATTTCAATAGCGTTCCCTTCACTGTTCAATTTTGGGATGATGAGATTTTTACAATTGGTGAGGGAGCACCGGTCTTTAAAGTTTTTATTCGTGAACCAATTAATCAAAAAGATCTATTAACAAGTACCTCTTTAGCACTTGGTGAAGCCTATATGGATAAAAAAATTGAGATTGAAGGTGACCTTTATACAGCGCTAGATGCCATCTTAAAGCATATTGATCACTTCACGACAGATTTTAAGGCCCTTCCTAAATTATTTCATAATAGTACAGCAAAAGCTAAGCAAAAAGAAGAGGTTTCCTCTCACTATGATATTGGAAATGATTTTTATAAACTTTGGCTCGATGATACACTTTGTTATTCATGTGCTTATTTCAAACATGAAGATGAGTCATTACATCAAGCACAACTTAATAAAATCGATCATCTTCTTGCCAAGCTTCAATTAAAAGAAGGTGAATCCCTACTCGATATCGGTTGCGGTTGGGGATGTCTTTTAATTACAGCAGCCAAAAAATATAAAGTTAAAGGTGTTGGAATTACACTGAGCCAAGAGCAATTCAATGAATTCTCTAAACGTATTAAAAACGAACAACTAGAAGATTACTTGACAGTCAAATTAATGGATTATCGTGATCTTGAGCATTCTAACTTACAATTTGATAAAATCGTTAGTGTCGGAATGCTTGAGCATGTCGGACGTACAAATTACGACCTATTCTTAAAAAACGTCAATGCTGTTTTAAAACCGGAAGGAATTTTCGTTCTTCACTACATTAGTGGGGTTAAAGAAGGTGAGGGAGATGCATGGATTCGAAAATATATCTTCCCTGGTGGAACCATTCCATCTTTACGCGAAATCATCTCTTTGTCTGCTGACTATAACTTCCATGTCATAGATGTTGAAAACTTACGTCCTCACTATCGCATGACACTTCTTCATTGGTACAAAAACTTCGAAGACCATATTGATGAAATTAGCAAAAAATTCGATGAACGCTTTATTCGAATGTGGCGAATGTACTTATGTTCTTGTGCTGCCTCATTTAATAATGGTGTCATTGATCTTCACCAAATTGTATTTACTAAAGGAGTAAATAATCATCTTCCACTCACACGGGATTACTTATATGAGAAGTAATCTTATAAATAAGAAAAGCGAGAACTCAAAGAGTCTCGCTTTTGCTTTTATTCTTCTATAAATTCAATGATTCCTTCACCTAATTTACTTACACGTGCTAAGGAATACACGTCATATCCTTTATCGATTAATAATTGACGTCCTGCTTGGAATGATTTTTCAATAACAATTCCAATTCCCGCTACCTTTGCTCCCGCTTCTTCAACTAAGCGAATCGCACCTAAAGCTGCTTCACCATTGGCTAAGAAATCATCAATAATTAAAATATGATCATCTTCTGAGATGTATTTCTTAGATAATGTTAGTTCATAATCTGTTGCTTTTGTAAAAGAATGAACTGTTGTTTGATACACGTCACCTTTTAAAATTTTAGATGCTTGTTTTTTTAATGTCACCATCGGTAAGTTCATTTGCATTGCTGTCATAACCGTCGGTGCAATTCCAGAACTTTCAATCGTAAAGATTTTAGTCACTCCATGATTTTCGAAATATTTCTTAAACTCAGTTCCAATGTTATACATTAAATGAGCATCAACCCCATGATTTAAAAAAGAATCTACCTTTAGAACTGTCTCATTTAATGCCATTCCATCATTTAAAATTCGTTGTTTTAAAGCTTCCACCTAAGCAACCTCCACTTTTTTTAACTTTTCTGCACTCACTTGAGTCTCTTTTAATACTAAATTTAAAACTAATGCAACAATCGTTCCTGTTGAAATTCCTGATGAAAAAATCATTTGTAACGCTTCAGGTAATCCCGAAATAAACTCTGGGCGGAACGTTACACCTAAACCTAATGCCATTGAAGTTGCAATAATTAAAAGATTACGGTCTGTTAACTCAACACGACTTAATGTCTTAATTCCAGCTGCAGCCACCATACCAAACATCACAAGTCCAACCCCGCCTAAAACAGGTTGTGGAATTCCATTAATGACACCTGCTAACTTAGGGAATAGCCCTAAACAAACAAGTAAAATACCTGCCATTACTGCTACATGCTTACTTGCAACTTTCGTTAAAGAAATTAAACCAACATTTTGGCTAAATGATGTATTAGAGAATGACCCTACTAATCCACCACAAATACTACCAAAACCATCAGCTAAAATTCCAGCCCCAATTTTTTTATCTGTCATTTCAACATTAGATGTTTCTCCAATGGCTTTTAAACATCCGACTGTTTCAATCGTCGTTACGAAATAAGCAGGAATAAATGCTAAAACAGCCTTCCAATCAAAAATGATTCCATACTCCAAAATGTTAGGAATCGCAAACCAACTTGCCTCTGTTACTGCTGTAAAGTCAACCATCCCAAATGGAATACAAACCACATAACCAACAATCATCCCAATTAAGATAGAAGCACTACTAATCATTCCTTTACCATAACGATTTAATAATAGTGTAACAACTAAAACTAACATCGCAATAGAGACATTTAATAAACTTCCATAATCAGCTGAACCCGTTCCACCAGCTGCCCAGTCAATAGACACGGGTAATAACGTTAATCCAATTAAACAAACTACTGTTCCTGTTACAATTGGTGGGAATAACTTCATTAACGGTTTAATAAAGAAACTTAAAATAATTTCAAATAATGAACCTAAAATCGTTGCTCCAACAATACCAGCCATTCCTAACGTTGATCCTACTGAAATTGCAGGAGACACAAACGTAAAATCTGTTCCCATAATACAAGCCACGCGAGCCCCAACAGGCCCTACTCCATAAGCTTGAATAATAGTTGCTAGACCGGCTGCTAAAATTGAAGCACTAATTAGTGACGTGGTCATAGCACTATCAAATCCTAATGCTCCTGAAATAACAAGTGGGACGACGACAATTCCTGAAAAAGCTGCAAAAATATGTTGCAACCCAAATAAAACTTTCTTTCCAACCGTCGGATTATCATCGACTCCATAAATTAAATTTGTTTGACTCCCAATTTGTTCTTTGTTACTCATCTTCATCATACACTCCTTTTTCTAATAGAAACAGAGAAATAGTCTACATTATGAAAAATTATCCTCAGTTCCTAGGCCTTTTTTAATTCAAGGCTAACTATAGTCCAGATAAAATTTATCTGGACTTACCTACTTATGGCCAAGTAGTTATAAAAAAAGCAGCACCCCATTTTAAAACGAGGTGCTGCGCGAATAGATATATAATAAAAAATTATATATCAAAAAATCATCCAACAACGCCTCGTAGTCCGCACTTTTACGGTTTGCAGGTAGAAACGCCCAGTCCATATTACCAGGTATATACGAGTCTATATTCATTTTTACCACTTTATTATATTATGTTGTTCTTAAAATTACAATGAATTTCCATATTTATTAATTTTTTTTGTAAATAGCTATCTCAATTTTCATAGAAAAATGAAAAGCCACCTCTATCATTAAGGCGGCTTTTAAATATGATTAATTCCAACGTAATCCTTTTGGATAATGATTCTTTAACATATTGTTTGCAAGTTTAGCCCATCCTAGTGAGTAACCATCGACACAAATTAAATACCATCCCTTTTCTCCTTCAAAGGGAATTGTCTCACCGCGTAAATAAGCACGAATTTCATCACTATCTGCTGCAAATGAGATAGAATGCTTCACGTCTTGTGGACTTAATGATAACGCCAAGGCATGTGAAGGTTCAAAACGATTTTTCTTCATTGTTCCTAAATGCCACCCAGCACGAACCACTTTTAATTTATCAAAGGTTAGCATCTCCTCTGGAACAATATATAATTGATCACCGAATAACACGTAATCCCCTTTAGGAACTTCAACTAATGCAACTTTCGCGAACATTAAAAATTCTTGAATCTTCTTCTTATCATTTAATGGCTTCACATACTGACGTTTTGGCTCTTTAAACTCAGCATCTTCTGTTTTTCTTAATACAGCAACATAGTGTCCTTCCCCATGGATATAGTGTGGCCATAAACGGTAAGTTTCTTCAATGCCTTCAGCCTCACTATTTGACCATTCACGACGTCCCGGTTTAAAGCCCTCATAAGCTTTCATCGATTCAATTTTAAATTCGGGATGTGATTCAATAAACGCGCCAATTGCTTGCTCATTTTCTTCTGGTGCAAACGTACAAGTTGAATAAACAATACGTCCGCCTGGTTTTAACATCGTAGCAGCCTCTTCTAAAATATCAGCTTGACGATCTGCACAAATTCGAACGTTTTCTAAACTCCATTCTTCTTGTGCCACTTCATCTTTTCTAAACATTCCTTCTCCTGAACATGGCGCGTCAACAACGATACGATCGAAATATGAAGGGAAATGCTTTGCTAATTTCTGTGGGCTTTCGTTAACCACAACTGCATTTTTAATTCCCATGCGCTCAATGTTTTGCGAAAGAATTTTAGCACGCTGTGGATAAATTTCATTCGTGATTAACAATCCTTCTTGCTGCAACTGAGAAGCCACATGTGTACTTTTTCCACCTGGAGCTGCACATAAATCTAGTACTTTTTCACCTGGTACAGCTTCAACAAAAGTCCCAACTGACATCGCACTCGGTTCTTGAATATAATAAACACCTGCTTCATGATAAGGATGTTTACCTGGACGGTCAGCTTGCTGATAAAAATAACCTTCAGGGACCCATGGAATTGATTTTAAATCAAACTTATTTAATGTTTCAAACTGGTCTAATGTTGTTTTTAATGTATTAACACGTAGCCCAAGAGACTTCTCTTGTTCATAGCTATTAATAAACGCTTCATACTCCTCTTTAAGTAACGTCTGCATTTTATCTAAAAAGTCTTTTGGTAACGACATTTTGATTCATCCTTTCATCTTTAACTCTATCTATGGATTATAGTACAAAAGACGAAGTCTTTAAACAACTACTCTTTATAAATTTATCGAGATTTAATGCATTTTTTTCTGCATTATAAAAACAGATTATTATCCTGGATAGTTATCTCCCCTATGACCGCTCTCCTGCTGTGGATAAGAAAACTAAAATCATAATCTCTTCCTATGTGATACGCTTGTACCTTGTGGATAATACTGAACTGCTCTAAAAATGGTTATCCACAAATTCATTTATAGCACTCAGTCGATATGAGTCAGATTTTTTCGATTTCCCCGTCAATCCCATCCCGTTAAATAAGCTATTCTATTATTAGTTACTTCAGCGATTTTAATGACTAGTTAGCATCTCCTTTAAATAAGTTCTATCTTACAAATTAAAAAGACGTTCATTTTGAACGTCTTTTTAGCTAGATTTTTTTAACAAATTCAGATTTTAAGCTCATTGCTCCGAATCCATCAATTTTACAATCGATATCATGACCATTTGCTGAATCATGAACTAAACGGATTCCTTTAACTTTAGTTCCTTGCTTAATAGCTGAAGAACTTCCTTTAACTTTTAAATCTTTGATAACTGTAACAGTATCTCCATCAGCTAAGATGTTTCCATTAGCATCACGGATTACGTTTGCTTCTGCAGCTTCTGCCTCAGCAGCAGGGCTCCATTCATGAGCACACATTGGGCAAACTAACATGCTTCCATCTTCATATGTATATTCTGAATTACATTTAGGGCAATTTGGTAAAGCTGACATCTTTATTCCTCCATTCTAACGACTCTCATAAGTCATTATCATATCATAAAAAACAACTTTTTTCAAAGTTGCCTCTACAGTTGAATCATTAAATCTTAATCCTTTATTAGAATATACGACCTTAATGAATCTTAATCATCGTTAAATCCTTAATTCATTAATAAAATTTTTGATTGTATGATAAATCTAAATTTTTATTAATCTTCAAGATTAATTCGTGTCACCTTTATTTCCTTATCTTCTATCGTAACAATAGCCATCGTCAATGACAAGGAAAAGCGTCGTCGTCCACAACCACCTGGATTTAAATAGACCACCCCATCCTTCACTTCATATTCATATTTATGAGAATGCCCATAAATCACTAAATCAAAGTTATCCACATGTTTAGGAATATCTTTTTTATCATGAACCACGTAAATTAACAACTCATTCATCTCAAGCTCTAAATAATCAGGCAAGCCCTCAAATTTATCATTATTTCCACGTACGACAAACGTGTTTGCGATCTCGTTTAATCGTTCAATGATCTCTTCTTTACAAACATCTCCAGCATGAATAATATAATCACATTCTTTTAAATAGATTAACACATCATCTCTTAAAACATTATGCGTATCTGAAATCACTCCAATTTTCATTAAAATCATCCTTTCTGAAATAACTAGATATAAGACAAAATAATCCTCAGTTGAAACTTTTCCAAACCACTCGATGAAACAATCTAAGTTGTGGATAACTTCATCAATAACATAATAATCACTCATCATCATTTCTTTATCATCTAGTATAAATAAAAATTTTCATCCTTCCAAGACCTTTATAAAAATTAAAATTTGCCCCTTTTCCACAACTTAACATAATAAAATCCTTCTCATAACCCATTCTTAAAGCCTCAATATTCTATCTATTTATTCTCTTATCATGAAAAATTATGGACAAGTGTCCCTCTAACATCTTCCTTCTTATTTAACTCAGTATGGCACTTTTACAAAAGACAGAAAATCATTCATCAATATAGCTGTTCCCCCTTTGGTATATAAACGTTTAATTTATAGCAAAAAAAAATCATATCTTTTGATATGATTTTTCTAATTCTGATCATGGACTGTTAATCTTGTTGGATAAGGAAATAGTTTTAATCCTTTAGCATCTAAATTTTCTTTGTTTAAATCAATGACTTGAATTTGCTGATTACTGCTGGTCTTATAATAATATAATTGAGTCTCTAAACAAAGACATGCACTATACTGAGTCAAAAAACACTCTTTTCCTGTTGAATTCTCAACCACTCCACGTGGTATAGCAACGTTATCTAGTATATGAAAGCATTCACTAATTGCTGATTCTTCACTATCCCCAACATTCACATGATTTCGTAAAAAAGCAGCTTTTACAAATCTTGACGGAGATGAAAAATCGCCAGGAAGTCCAATCGTACCAAAGCCACTAGAATAAGTTGATAACATTTGTTGTCCCCATTTGATTTCCTCTGGCTGATCTGATTTGACATTAATATAACGATCCAAGTTATTTAAATGCCAATCAAAGGTTGGCGAATTTGCTAAAACGCCTACCTTATTATTATAAACCGTTAACTTATCTCTTGTTCGCTCAATGACGATTGATTGGCCACTCGTATCACTAACAAGCCAATGAATTTCTGTCGATAATGCCATTTGATCATCAGGAAGAGCCACAATATTTAACTGTTTAAGACCTTCCATTAATTCAGAAATCGTTGAAAAATTAGATAAAACCCAAAAAGCTACATCATATGGGGCTATATTGACCTTATCCTTCCTGATTTTATGACTCCAAGTAGAAAACTTAGATAATTGTAACATCAGACAAGATAATCCTTTTTCATTTACTCCATCACAAAAAAGAATATGATTTTCATAAAATAATCCCATTCCTAAAACTGCGTATTTCGTTTTCATTTCTTCATTCGTCACACGATTTACATATTCAAATTCTCGTGGAACTAAAGCAACTGATAAATCATTCATTGGGTGAATATCAAAATTCCGTCCAACAAGATGATGATTTTCGCTTGTTTTTAATGTAATGGCTGTACACACCTTATTTCACCCTTTCTCTTATTTAGAATAAACTACATTAAAAAAGAGCCAATATTATAGTCATAAAATACTAGCTCTAACTCCTAAATAGACATCTACTTCATTACACTTATTAATAAGGATAATATGGATACGTATAAGGGTATGGATAATAGTAAGGATATGGCGGGAAAAAGAATGGATAAGCTAGTAATGATAAGGCTGCTATGCTAGCAAAAGGAAATCCTCTTGGTCCAAAGCGTCGGAATCTTCCTCCTCCACCACCTAGAGGTCTCCCAAAGCGGCTCTCATCTTCTATGACATTTTCACCTACTAACACAATGACTTGATCATCGTCAACACGTCCAATAATTCCATCAACAGTATTTCCATCTTTCAAGGTTAAGACAACATGATAATATAATAAACGATTGCACTTATCCTGCCATTGCTTAGAATCTTGCTGATAGCTATTCTCTTCTAAATTCATGCTTTATCCTACTCCTTTCTAGTAACATAGTATTCGAATGGATATAAAAGGGTACTTATTCCTAACCAATCTTTTTAATTTAACGCTGTGTTTTAAATAGATGTTAATAAAAATTTAAATGAAGAACCAAAAAAGGTGAGACAAATTATTTGTCCCACTTTTTTATGATCCCCCTTATCCAACCTATAGAATAAAAGTTAATGAAATTCCAAACAATAATTTTATATTTAAAGGAAGGTGACATCATGCCAACACAAGATACTATTAAACTTTTGAACGAATGTAATGCAGGAATCAAAATGGCAGTTGAGAGCTTAGATGAAGTCATCAATAAAGCTAAAAATGAAAAATTAATAACACTTTTAAAAAATTCTCTTGAAGAACACAAAAAATTAGGAAATTTAACACATCAAAAACTAAATGAATTTCATGATAAAGATAAGGAACCAAGTACTATCGCTAAAGCTATGTCTTGGATGAGTACAAATCTAAAACTACTTACGGGTGATGTTGATGAAAAGATAGCTGATATTATAACAGAAGGTTGTAATATGGGAATTAAATCTATCTCTAGATATTTAAATCAATACCCTAATTCACAAGATGATGTAAAAGAAATCGTTCACCAATTAATTAAAATTGAAGACAACTTAGTTCATGAGCTAAGATATTATCTATAATAAAAAAGGGTCTGTTTTAAATAATAGTTGATAAAACTATAAAATCGTATAAATAACTCTATTTAGTGTAGTATAATAAATGTGCAAACGTTTGTTTAGGTGGTGATGTCATGGCAAGAAAAAAGAAAACGGCAAAACAGACTATTTTATCATTAATACCAAAACTGTCTAAATATGAATTTGAAGAAGTAGCCCAATTTGTTGAGCTTAGTCATATCAATTTTCATTTAGATAATCTTCAAAGAGAAGTAAAAGAAACTCGTTATTCTGAAGGGCAATATACTTGTCCTTTTTGCCATGACACTCATATTGTAAAAAATGGAACTCAGAAGGGAGTTCAACGTTATTTATGTCGTCAATGTCGAAAATCATTTAGTGACCAAACGGCTACCCCTTCTTATCATTCTAAAAAATCACCTAAACTTTGGCTTCATTATCTTAGATGCATGTTATCAGGGTATACGATTCGCAAATGCGCTGAGGAGTGCCAAATAAACATCGCCACTTCTTTTTTCTGGCGACATAAGATTTTAGATGCCTTAGCAACGGCAATAGGTATAGGAGATTTAGAAGGGCTTGTCGAAGCTGATGAAACATTCTTTAGATACAATCGAAAAGGAAACTTTACTAAGGTTAGAAGCTATAAAAAAGGTGTTCGTACTTCAACTGGTCGAACGAATAAACAAGCTAAGAAAAAGAAACGTGGATTATCTCGTGACCAGGTTGCCGTTGGAACAGCCTTGGACCGTTTAGGTAATCTTAAAATAGGACTAATTTGTACAGGAAGATTACAATATCCTGCTCTTAAACGATTTTATGAAGGGCATATTTCAGTGAACTCAACTTTATGTACGGATAGTGCTCATGGATATGCTACCTTATCAGATGAGTTACACCTTAATCATATTAAAATTGAGTCAGGAAAACGAAAAAAGGATATTTATCACATCCAACACATTAATTCCCTGCATAGTAGATTAAAAGATTTTATGAGTGATTTTAAAGGTGTTGCAACTAAACACTTACAAAATTACCTTTATTGGTTCAAATTCATTGAAATCTTCAAGTCTGAACGAGAATCTATTAAGATAGAAAGAGCTTATGTATTATCTCAGGCTAATTATACAGATTGTTCTGTTGCTTCCATTAGAACAAGAACCGCCGCTTTTGTTTAAATTTTTATTAGGTATTAAATAACCCATTATGAAGTCTTTCTAAAGACAAAGTGATTCAATCCTTTAAAATTAGATTAACGTCTATAAATAATTGTAGTATAACATCTACTCAGCAAAAAAATGTTCTCTCTTTTAAATCAGGAAAATATGGTAATATAAAAATGTATTATTTTAAAATATATTTAGGGGGAATATTAGATGAAAATATTGAATATTTATGGCGATAATCGGTTAGAGACATATACTAAAACACGTGAGGCATGTCGTGGAATAGTGGTTTCGGATGAAAAAATATTATTAGCTTATGAAGTTAATACGGACCAATGGTTTATACCTGGTGGTATGGTAGAGTTTAATGAAAGCTTGGATGCATGTTGTACTCGTGAGTTAATAGAAGAGACAGGTTATTTAGTGAAACCTTTAAATCAATATTTAACCATCAATGAATATTATGAAGAATGGTTTTTAATCAATCATTACTATGTATGTGAATTGACAAGGGAAACAGGGGAAAGAAGATTAAGTAAACGAGAAATTTTAGCAGGGCTTCAACCAAGATGGTTGCCATTAAAAGAAGCTATCGAAATCTTTTCAAAACATCAAGATTATGCTGATATAAATGAAATGAAGAGAGGTGCATATTTAAGAGAATACAAAGCACTCTCTAATTTTATTGAGATAAGGTAAATTACAAATTTAGATATTAGATTATACGAACAATCTTAATATATTGCGATTTAAAGGGATGTCTTTTGGACATCCCTTTTTACTATTACCCTATTTTATATTATCAACACTATTTTAAAACAGAGCCATAAAAAAAAATAACTATTAACTGATGAAATGATATAGTACCTTCATGGTAGACAAAAAAATAAAAGCGACACTATCAACTATGATAGAATCACTTTAGAGTCTACTATGGAGGTATTTTTGTTATGCAATCAAAACGTATCAATCGTAACTTTACTTATTCACCAAAATTGAAACTTCAAGCAGTTAAACGTTATTTAAACGGTCAGTCTTGCTCATCTATTTGTGAACAGCTTAAGATTCAAGATCCAAAACGTATTTATGTTTGGACGAAAGCCTATCAAGACAAAGGTGAACTTGCTTTTATTGATCAACGAGGTAAGCAAGCAACAGGACGTCCTAAAACAAAATTTATGAGCCTCGAAGAAGAGGTGGAGTATTTACGTGCTCAAAATTTATTATTAAAAAAGTCCATCGAGAGAAAAAGGGGGTACTAACAAAGCAAGCCGAATTCGAATTTATTCATGAGTACTCAAAAGACTTTTCTTTGTCAGTATTATTTAAACTAACTTCTGTTTCACGAGCAGGATACTATAAGTGGAAGAAAAGCCATTCTACGCCTCAAGTTAATCGTGATGAAGAGCTTTACCGCTTGATTTTAGACGTGTTTAATGAATCAAATAGAACCTATGGTGTTAAACGAATTAAACAAGCGTTACTTAACCAATATGGATGGATGGTTAATCATAAATGTATTCGCCGCATCATGCACAAATACCACTTAGTTTGTGTTCTACCTAAACCAAAATTCAAACGTCGTCCGCAGCCTCATGGGAATATCTCTAATGTTTTAAATCGTGAGTTTCATGCGACAAAACCCCTTCAAAAATTGTGTATGGATATTACCTATATCAAAGTTAAAGCCCCCTATCCAAAATGGGCTTATTTATGTGCGGTAAAAGATTTATATAATCAAGAAATTGTCGCTTATGACGTTTGTGAATCTCAAAATATGATACAGGTGTATCGAGTACTTCACCAGTTGGAACAATTACCTTTAGAACAAAATGCCTTACTTCATACGGATCAAGGCTATCAATTTACCAATAAAAATTACATAAAAAAAGTAGCTGATATAGGACTCACACAGTCAATGTCCCGCAGAGGTAACTGCTGGGATAACGCCTGTATTGAAAATTTCTTCCGTCATCTCAAAGCAGAGATGCCATTCTTTAGTTCACCACAAACTTTAGAGGAAGTTAAACAATTCATATCAAAATACATTAACTATTATAATACAAAACGAATTCAAAATAAATACGGCATGAGCCCAGTTGAATATAGACTTCATGCCGCATAAATTCTCTTTTTATTAACTGTCTACTTGACAGGTATTACTTCAAAATAACTTAAAAAGAACCTATTATTTTTAAAATAATAGGTTCTTTTCATTCAACGTAGCTTTCAGTTTCAAAAATTAAAATACTATGCTTCCTACCTACAAAGGGCTGATAAAATTAAACTAAAGAGGCATCCATTTCAGTTTTGAATAAGAAATCATGACGGTGTCCATCAACAACAGTCATTTACCCACATACGGCATCAAAATGATTTCGTCCATCTCCAATTGGAATAGCTTCACCAGTGACACTATACATTTTCAATAAAAAAGTACTTAAATAAAATAATAGTCCTAAAAAAATAGTAGCATTTAATAAAATGTTACTATTTTTCCCAATAACTCGGCCGAACAATCCATCTAGGTAATTTTGTTGCTGCGTTTCCTTTTGCTGAATTCACCTGAATTTGCGTTAAAAATAAACAGTCCGCTAAATTCGCATCACGAATATCAGCATCACGTAAATCAGCTCCAATTAAATTAGCGCCCGATAAATCCGTATGTCGTAAATTAGCTGCAATTAATAATGAACCCGCAAGATTAGCCCCTCTCAAAGATTTTCTCGTTAAATTTTTTCCGATAAAATCAAATCCTGAAATGACTTGATTTCCTGCTACTTTTTGACTGACATACGCTTGTACTTCTTTTAAACATGTATTAACTTTCAAACGATAAGCATCCACCTCTACGATCGTAGGCTCCTCCGTTAATTTTTCTGTTTCTTTTATCAGCAGATGCAACTTTTCTTTTAATTCTTTAGGTAAAATGAACGTTGAAGCATCTGTTAAATACCACATCATCTCATGGAGCTGTCTAACTATTAGAAAATCATCATACATCTGTTGTGCAACATTTGAATTTTCCTTCCAACTCAAACCTTCATAATTAAATTGCGCCACCTTCTGACCTGCTCCAAAACAGTCATACGTGGTACAACCTTTAAGCCCTTGATTACGAAGGTTTTGATGAATGTAACAACTAAAATCATCCTTTAAATTTAAACAGGGTTTTCCTGCTCCCTTATCCGTTGGAAACCCATCGCACTTCGAAAAAAACAACGCCACACAACAAAGACCAAAACACTTGGAACAATCAATCTTTAAATGATTAAATAACGCCTCATCATATCCTTTTTCACGTAACATCCAACTCCACTCCTATCTATACTTACTAGCTTATCAGACACCTTATTTTTCGTAAACATAAAAAATACCCTGTACGCATCGTACAAGTTATCAATTTTAAGCTTAACTTGGCAATACAGTATCATCGATTCACTGTTTTGATTTTTGAGTAATTTTAATTCTAATTACATCACCTTTATCCGTTCTAAAGAAAATATTCTACGATTATACATCCGATTGATTAAAATCATTTTAATATAGTTTTGAAAAATGAAAAATACCCTGAAGAATTCATAAGCTCATCCTTCATATTATCTGAGATAAACATTTGATATAATAAAAGATGACTATACTAATAGTAGATAAAATTTATATCTAATAGAAAGGATACTATGCTATATGGAGCTTAATTTAAACATCTATGAAACGATGGCATTAGTTTCTATCGTCTTCTATCTTGGTCGATATACGAGAAATAGATTCTCAATTTTATCAAAATATTGCGTTCCACCTGCAGTTGTTGGAGGATTTATTTTTGCCTTATTCATTTTATTACTACATGAAACGAATTTAGCAACGATTAATCTAGATATGAGTTTACAAAATTTATTTATGACTGCTTTCTTTACTAGTATTGGATTCACCGCTAGCTTTAAAATTTTAAAACAAGGAGGTAAACAGGTTATAATCTTCCTTGGTCTTGCTGCATTACTAGTCACTTTACAAAATACAATCGGTGTCATACTAACTTCACTCTTCAATTTAAATCCTTTACTCGGTCTTTGTACGGGATCCATTCCTATGATTGGTGGACATGGGACAGCTGGATCATTTGGACCGATGCTTGAAGGGATGGGGGTTGCTAGAGCAACAACGGTCGCTGTCGCCTCCGCAACTTTTGGGTTAATTATGGGAAGCATTATTGGTGGATTAGTTGCCCGTAACCTAATTATTAGACATCAATTAAAAACAGTTCGTCATGAATCATCATCAACACCTCCAACAGAAATGGGAGACTATAATGAAGAGAATCATAATCTTTTATCATTTAAAAAATTAATGAATGCATCTTGTTTCTTATTTATCGCAATGGGAAGCGGTTCAATTGTCTCAGACCTGATTCAAAAATCAGGATTCACCTTCCCATCTTACATTGGTGCAATGTTAGTCGCAGCTACTATCAGAAACTTCTTTGATTTCAGAGGACGATCAATTGATGAAAAAGAAATCGAGACAATTGGTGGTCTTTCACTATCCTTTTTCTTAACGATGGCATTAATGGGACTTAAACTATGGCAACTACTCGATTTAGCTTTACCACTACTTGTGATGCTTATCGCTCAAGTTGTATTAGTTGGACTATTTGCCTACTTTATTACCTACCGTCCCATGGGAAAAAATTACGAAGGAGCTGTCTTTGCCTCTGCAACCTGTGGGTTTGGAATGGGAGCCACACCAAATGCTATTGCTAATATGGGGTTCTATAATATTTGGTGTTGCTGACTAAGCAACGCCTTTTTTCATGGCATAAAAAAAAGAGACATCACGTCTCTATCCTGTTACAATGTTATCGGCTAAAACAATATTGAAAGGATTGAATTTGATGTCTCACTCATATTTTACTAGAAAACTCTTAAATATTAAAGATAAAAACATTACATTCCCGGAAGATTATCTTGAGGAAGTGAAATTAAATGGTGTGACTAGCTTTATTTTTAAAGGAATTTTATCTTATCACCCCACTCATTGTGAACACTGTGGGACCCTTTTCGATTCAAAGTTTAAAAAGCATGGGTTCAAAACTTCTCGTTTAGTGATCCCCAAAGTATCGTTACACGATACTTATTTAGACTTAAGGAAACAACGTTACTTTTGTGGGCATTGTCATTCCACATTCACACTAAAAACCTCTATCGTTGAAAAGAACTGTTATATTTCTTACAACACCAAACACGCGATTGCGTTAGAGGCTCAAAATAAAATCTCTGAATACGATATTGCCCGTCGTCATCAAGTGTCTCATTCAACAGTTAATCGCATCATTCATAACTTCTATGAATCTCAATCTCTCAACTTTAATTACCTTCCTGAAAACCTTTGTTTTGATGAATTTAAATCGGTTAAGTCTGCTGAGGGTCACCTGGCATGCGAAGCATAAATCCTCCACTGCTAGGGAATGGGTCACATGTCCTTTATCTTTTGTGATGCTGATACGAAACAAATCATTGATATTGTTGAAGATCGTCGTTTAAGCTCTCTTCAGGCTTATTTTAAACGGTATACTGAAGAAACACGTTCTCGTGTTAAACATATTGTGATTGATATGTACGCCCCTTATATTAGCTTGATTAAGGAGCTTTTTCCTCACGCCAAAATTATTCTTGATAAATTTCATTTAGTTCAACATATCTCCCGTGCGTTGAATAAAACGAGGGTTCGATTCATGAAGCAATTCAAAAAACACAGTCGCAAATTTAAACGTTATTGGCGATTATTTTTAAAATCTCATACCTTGCTCAATACCACCACTTATCGATCGGTTTACTGTTTCAAACAACCGATGCGAGAAATTGATATCTTAAACTTTCTACTCGATCTATCTCCTGAGCTAAAATCGACTTATGATCTTTATCAAGACTTACTTTTCGCTCTTCAAACAAAAAACTTAGATCGATTCAATCACTTACTTGAAATAGAACACCCTCTTATCTCTCCTGAACTTCAAACCGCTTTTCAAACCTTTAAAATGTATCAATCTTACATTAAAAATATGCTCACAACGCCATACACCAATGGTCCGATTGAAGGAATCAATAACAAAATTAAAGTGATTAAGCGTATTGCCTTTGGCTATCGTAGTTTCTATCATTTTAAATTCCGTATTCTCATGATTCAAAACTTAACCAAACCAAAAAGAAAAATCCTAGCAGATTAGCCACTAGGATTTCCATTTAATTATTCATTGTAAGCAGGTCACCATTTAATCAGCAACACTATTTGACAAAGTTTCAAATAAAAAAGAGACTGTATCAGAATAGATACACTCTCTTATGCTTCATTTTTATCGAAATTAACGTCTCTTTACATTTCATATCCTTGTATATTTCTTTCTATACTTAATCTCTTCCTCTAATTTAATTAATTTTAATGCCTTTAGTTTTATTTCTTCGTCATTCAAATGAACAGATAGATTTTTGAAGCCATTCACGATATCAAATCGAATTAAAGTATAATTTTTTTCATCTGTTCAACTTTTAAAACCCTCAATCAAATGATTCATAATCATATCTTTTTGCTCTTCACCGGCTAATACAACTTGCCAAATTCTTTGCAAACTATGTCTTGCCATCACAAATTTAGGATTTTTAGCCACGTCATATAGTTTAGCAAAATCAACTAACATTCTTTTCTCATGATCACTTATAGCTAAATTAGAAAGAAGTTGAGCAGCTCTAAAACTTTTATGGTTATCTTTCCACGTTAAATCTTCTATTAACTGATTCACACCTCATAAACCCAATCCACAATATGTTCCGTCTCTAATAGAATACGATAATAAACTTCCTATTGAAAGTTTTTATCTTAGGACTCAACATTTTTAAAACAAAATTTTAGTTTATCCTTTATTTCAATCCTCTTTGATTCTCTTATAAAAATTCAAAAAAATACTTCAATGGATGAATAAATTCGTTTAAAATTTAACATAATCAATTGAAGTATTTTTTAATTTATTCTATTTATGATACGGTTCGTTATTATTGATTCGATAGGCACGATAGACTTGTTCTAATAAAATTAACTTAAATAATTGATGAGGGAATGTCATTTTAGAAAAACATAATTTATAATTCGCACGTTTTTTCACTTCGTCAGATAAACCAAGTGAACCACCGATAATGAAAGCCACATTACTATCTCCACTTAAAGCTAATTGACTTAACTGTTTAGCAAATTGCTCAGATGTCTTCATATCACCTTGTAAATCCATCGCAATCACATACATATTATCTTTAATTTTATTTAAAATTTGTTTTCCCTCTTTATCTTTAATCAGTTCCATTTCACGTTCTGACGCATTATCAGGCGTTTTTTCGTCCGGAACTTCAACCATTGTTAACTTACAATAACGAGATAAACGTTTAGAAAACTCCTCAATCCCTAGCTTAATATACTTTTCCTTAATCTTTCCGACTGAAATAATTGTAATATTCATTAAAAAACCTCCAATACATGAAAAGAAATTCCCTCATTTAATCAGGGAATTTTTTATTGTTATCTATTATAAAATCTTCGCAGAGATTATACTAGAATCTCTGCGAAGATTAGAACCTATTATTCAGTATGATTAGTCTAACTTTTCTAGATTTTATAGCTCATCCTCATCTTCGACCATCATACCTTCAATCACTTTATAAACGGCTACTTGATCGCAGTGCTCACATTTATGTTCAATTTCTACTTCAACTAAAATTGGTAACTTTCCATACTCATCTAAAAAACGATCCATTGACTCTTCAATATGTTCTAAACAACTGTACATGCCTATTCCTCCTATAACGTAATCACTTTCGATGGATGCATCGCATACGTCATATGTAAATTTAACTTACTTAAATCAACATTTTCTTCTTTTAAAATATGACGAACTGTCATTTCTGCTAAATCAGGTAAATTAGCATCCTGACTTAAATGAGCTAAATAAATATGTTTCGTCTTTTCCCCAATTAACTGACTCATCGCATACGCTGAATCTTCATTTGATAAATGACCACAATCATCTAAAATACGTTGTTTTAACGACCATGGCCTATTACACATCTGAAGCATCTCTACATTATGATTCGTCTCCATAATATAGGCATCTGCATTTCCTAATGTTTTTAAAATATCACCCGTAATATATCCGGTATCTGTCACATAAACAAGCGTCTTTTCACCTTGCTTAATCATATAACCTACCGGATCAACCGCATCATGAGAAATTCTAAATGGCATAATCGATAAATCCCCTAGATCGAACCAAACATTTTTTTCAACCGCTGTCGTCTGTTCAAAACCTGGTTTGATAATATTTTTACGATACATCTCATCAATCGTTTTTGCCGTTGCACAAACATTTAATTTCCACTTACGAGTACAAACCCCTACACCCTTAATATGGTCACCATGCTCATGAGTAATTAAAATATGTTCTATTCTATTTTCATCAAATCCACTTTTTTTAATCAATTCCTGTAATTTTTTTAACGATAACCCATTATCAATTAAAATTGCTGTCTGTTCCGTTTCAATAATCGTTGCATTTCCGACACTTCCACTCGACAATACACAGATTCTCATTCTATCACCTGTTCTTCTATTCAAAAAACTTTTTTATACTCCAAATAAGCCTTTTTTATTTCGATTATTCATTTTAACATTTTTATCATGATGAATCCAGTACAAACCCCTATTAAGCATCAATTTGATAAAAAAAGAAAGACTATCTCATAAAAGATAACCACTTATGATGATTAATAAAAACTTAAGGGATTCGATACTCATCACTTAAAACTCTAATCATTTGATTATAAACATACACACGGTTAAATCATATCACTTCTTTGTCTGTTATGTCCACATTACATAGGAATACTGGCAAATGTAGCAAACGAGAAGATAATATACCTGATTACTCAATTTAGATGATCTATTATCCTAATATTTTAATTAAAGATAGAGTATCCTAGTGCATTCCATAAGAAAAAGAGTACCTAAGGTACTCTTTTTCTTATGGAATGCTTATTTAATAACTTCTAAATTACGCATGTATGGACGTAATACTTCTGGAATAACAATGCTTCCATCAGCTTGTTGGTAGTTTTCAATAATAGCAGCTACTGTACGTCCAATTGCAAGCCCTGAACCATTTAATGTATGAACGAATTCAGGTTTAGCTTTTGCATCACGACGGAATTTAATATTTGCACGACGTGCTTGGAAATCTTCAAAGTTTGAACAAGAAGAAATCTCTTTATATTCATTATAAGATGGTAACCACACTTCGATATCGTATGTTTTAGCAGCAGAGAATCCGATATCTCCTGTACATAATTCGATGACACGGTATGGTAATCCTAATAATTGTAATACTTTTTCAGCATTTGCTGTTAAAGTTTCTAATTCTTCATAAGAATCTTCTGGTTTAACGAACTTAACTAATTCAACTTTATTGAATTGATGTTGACGGATAATACCACGAGTATCACGACCAGCTGAACCAGCTTCTGCACGGAAACATGGACTATATGCTGTATATTTAATTGGTAATTGTTCAGCGTTTAAAATCTCATCACGGTGTAAGTTTGTAACTGGAACCTCAGCTGTTGGAATTAAGAAGTAGTCAGTATCCACTAATTTAAATGCATCTTCTTCAAACTTAGGTAATTGTCCAGTCCCTGTCATACTTGCACGATTAACGATAACTGGAGGTAAAATCTCAGTATAGCCATGATCTCCTGTATGTAAATCTAACATAAAGCTAATTAAAGCACGCTCTAAACGAGCTCCTAACCCTTTATATACAGCAAAACGGCTTCCTGTAATTTTTCCAGCACGTTCAAAATCAATAATATCTAAATCAGTTACTAAATCCCAGTGTGCTTTTGGTTCGAAGTCAAACTTAGTTGGTTCTCCAAATTTACGAATTTCAACATTATCATTTTCATCTTTACCAACTGCAATTGTTCCACATGGAACATTTGGAGTACCTAATAAAAGATTTTTGATTTCTTCATCGATGTTGCGTAATTGTTCATCTAATTCTTTAACTTTTTCTCCAACACCATTCATTTGAGCTAATAATTCAGAAGCATCTTTTTTCTCACGTTTATATTGTCCGATTAATTTAGATACTTCATTACGATTTGATTTTAATTGCTCTACTTCTAAAATGATGTTCTTACGTTGTTCATCTAACTCAGTAATTTTATTTAAATAACTGAAATCTCCACCACGTGTTTCTAAGCGATTAATTGTACCTTGTAAATCTTCACGTACTCGTTTTAAATCTAACATGTGTATTTCCTCCTATTAATTGATTTTGATTAGTCGTTCTAGAAAACAAAAAAATCCCGTCCCTAATTTAGGGACGAGATTTAACCCGCGTTGCCACCCTAGTTGTTCACTAAGCGTTCCACGTGGAACATTTAAGTGAGACCACTTACAAAGATAACGGTTAGACCGTGAATGAATACTAATCATTGTGTTCTTCATTCCACTCCTAGGTTGATTTCTAGTTACTCATACATCAGTTTCCACCAACCACTGACTCTCTATGCTATCAAGTAAAAAGTACTACTCCTAATCAATGCTTTTTTATTTAATTGTAATATAGCATTAACTATTTTTTTTGTCAATATTAGTATATATCGTGTTTCTAATTATATGCGCATAAGACCTAATTATTTGTATGTAACCATTCTATTCTTCTGTTGAAGTTGTTTCAGTTTCCTTAGCCACTGTGTCAGCTTCAACACTTTCCTCAGCCTCTTCATGTTCAACAACTGCTACACTTGATACTAATTGATCATCTGTTAAACGAATTAATTTAACCCCTTGTGTTGCACGCCCCGTTTGAGAAATCTGATGAATTGGTGTACGGATAATAACACCTTTATTTGTCACGATTAATAAATCTTCATCACCATTTACAGCCTTCATGGCTACTAATGTCCCGTTTTTCTCTGTAATCGTTAATGTTTTAACACCTTTTCCACCGCGTTTTGTTTTACGATATTCTTGAATTGAAGTACGTTTACCGAACCCGTTTTCCGTAACAACTAAAATCTCCTGATCCATTGTGACCATTTCCATTCCTACTGCTACTTCTCCCTCTTCTAAGAAGATACCACGGACTCCGGCAGCTGTACGTCCCATCGGACGAACTTCAGTTTCCTCAAACCAAACTGCTTTTCCACCACTTGATGCAATAATGATATCATCGTTACCAGATGTTTTTCTGACACCAATTAGCTCATCATCTTCACGTAAAGAAAGAGCAATTAAACCATTAGTACGAATATGACCAAATGCTGATAATGTGGTACGTTTTACAACCCCTGAACGAGTCGCGAAGAATAAGAATTCTTCATCATTAAACTCTTTAACAGGAATGATTGCACTAATGTACTCATCTTGGGCAATCTCAATAATATTAACAATTGGTAATCCCTTAGCTGTACGACCGTACTCAGGAATTGTATAAGCTTTCTTCTGATAAACTTTTCCTTTACTTGTAAAGAATAATAAATGATCATGAGTAGATGTTGATAATAATTCCTTAACATAATCATCATCATGTGTTCCCATTCCTTGCACACCACGTCCACCACGGTTTTGTGAACGATATGTTGAGATTGGCTGACGCTTAATATAACCATTATTTGTTAATGTAATGATGACTTGTTCTTCTGGAATTAAATCTTCATCTTCAATATCAAAGTCAGATCCACGGACGATTTCTGTACGACGCTCATCTCCATGTTTGTGTTTTACTTCTAACAACTCTTCACGGATAATCGCATGAACACGGTCTTCGTTCGCTAAAATATCTTTTAAATCAGCAATTAATGCGACTAACCCTTGATATTCTTCTTCGATTTTACCGCGCTCTAATCCTGTTAAACGGCGTAAACGCATCTCTAAAATAGCTTTCCCTTGGCGTTCAGATAACGAGAATTCAGACATTAATGAATTTAATGCCTCTTCATCTGTAGATGAACCACGGATAATCGCAATAATACGATCAATATGATCTAAGGCAATACGAAGCCCTTCTAAGATATGAGCACGATCTTCTGCTTTATTTAAATCAAATTGCGTACGACGGACAATAACCTCAACTTGGTGTTTGATATATGCGGCAATAATTTCTTTTAAGTTTAAAACTTTAGGTTGTCCATCTACAAGTGCTAACATATTAATTCCATAAGACACTTGTAATTGAGTTAATTTAAATAAATTATTTAACATCACTTGTGGATTAACATCTTTACGCAATTCAATAACAATACGTGTTCCTTCACGGTTTGACTCATTACGTAAGTCTGTAATTCCATCTAAACGTTTTTCCTTAACTAATTCCGCGATTTTTTCAATTAAACGTTCACGGTTTACTTGATAAGGAATTTCAGTGACTAAAATTGAATATTTTCCACCATGACCTTCAACAATTTCACATTTTGAACGCATCATGATTGATCCATTCCCCGTTTCATACGCCGAACGGATTCCTTTTGTTCCTAAAATTAAAGCACCTGTTGGTAAATCTGGTCCTTTAATAAATTGCATTAATCCTAAAACATCAATTTCAGGATTATCCATATAAGCTAAACATCCATCAATAACTTCAGATAAGTTATGTGGTGGAATATTAGTCGCCATCCCAACAGCAATCCCTGTTGTCCCGTTGACTAATAAGCTTGGAAAACGAGCAGGTAAAACGATAGGTTCTTGTTCTTCACCATCAAAGTTTGGTTGGAAATCAATCGTATTTTTATTGATATCACGCATCATTTCCATCGCAAGCTTAGACATTCTTGCTTCAGTATAACGCATAGCGGCCGCTCCATCACCGTCAATTGAACCGAAGTTTCCATGTCCATCTACTAATGGATAGCGATAACTAAAATCCTGTGCCATACGTACCATTGCATCATAAACTGATGAATCCCCATGAGGGTGATATTTGGCAATAACGTCCCCGACGATACGAGCAGACTTCTTATATGGCTTATCACTGTGCATCCCTAAATCATTCATCGAATACAAAATACGACGGTGAACAGGCTTTAACCCGTCACGAACATCTGGTAAGGCACGTGATACGATAACACTCATCGCATAATCGATGAATGAAGTTCTCATCTCTTTAGCAATATTATGCGGTTTAATTTGATCATATGCAGACATTTTCGTTCCTCCTTATAGATGTGATTGCTTCAAATTAGTAGTCTAGGTTTTTAACGTATTTAGCATTAGCATCTATAAATTCTCGACGTGGCTCTACGCGATCACCCATTAAAATATCAAAAATTTCATCAGCTTCAACAGCATCCTCAAGAGTAACCTGTAATAATGTACGTACTTCTGGATCCATTGTTGTTTCCCATAACTGCTCAGCATTCATCTCTCCAAGCCCTTTGTAACGTTGAACATTTGGACGAGGCGTTGCTGCTAAACTAGACATAATCTCTTCTAATTGTTTTTCATCATAAGCATATTCTACCTTTTTTCCTTGAGAAACTTTATATAAAGGAGGTTGCGCAATATAGACATACCCATGCTCTACTAAAGGTCTCATATAACGGTAGAAGAATGTTAATAATAACGTACGAATATGTGCTCCATCGACATCGGCATCGGTCATGATAACCACTTTATGATAACGAGCTTTCTCGATATCAAATTCATCTCCAACACCTGTTCCAATCGCATGGATCATACTTTTAATTTCGTTATTCGCATAAACTTTATCAATACGAGCTTTTTCAACATTTAAAACCTTACCACGAAGAGGTAAAATTGCTTGGAATTTATTATCTCGACCTTGTTTTGCTGATCCTCCGGCAGAATCTCCCTCGACGATAAATAATTCAGAAATATTCGCATCACGTGACTGACAATCGGCTAACTTGCTCTTAAATCCTAATGATTCAAGTGGAGACTTACGACGTACCATCTCACGCGCACGTTTTGCAGCCATACGAGCACGAGCCGCCATTAATGCTTTATCAATAATGATTTTAGCTGCTTGTGGATTCTCCATCAAGAAACGTTCAAATCCTTCAGAGAAAATATTATCCGCAATACGACGAACTTCGCTATTTCCTAACTTCGTTTTTGTTTGTCCCTCAAACTGTGGATCTGGATGCTTCGCAGAAATAATCGCTGTTAATCCTTCACGAATATCTTCCCCGATTAATGCATCGTCACCTTTTAATAAATTTAATTTTTTCGCATAACTGTTAATAATACGAGTTAATGCGGCACGGAATCCCGCTTCATGCGTTCCACCCTCGTGCGTATTAATGTTATTCGCAAACGAATAAATATTTCCGGCTACACCTGTATTATATTGCATCGCGATTTCAACACTAATTCCATCGCGCTCACCTTCAACATGAATCACTTCTTCATGAATGACTTCTTTATTCTTATTTAAGAAGCGTACATACTCACTAATTCCACCTTCATAATGGAACTCATGGCGTTGTGGTTTATCTGAACGAAGATCTTCTAATGTAATTTTTAATCCTTTGTTTAAAAAGGCTAACTCACGAATACGGTTGCGTAAAATATCATAGTCATAAACTGTCGTTTCTGTGAAAATAGTTGGATCCGGTTTAAACTTAACCTCAGTACCAGTAGAATCAGATTCACCAATGATGTGTAATTCATCAATTGGATTTCCTTTTTCAAACTGTTGGAAATACTTTTTACCATTACGACTTACTGTTACTTCTAAGTGTTCAGATAAGGCATTTACTACAGAGGCACCTACACCATGTAATCCCCCAGAAACTTTATATCCGCCACCACCGAATTTTCCTCCGGCATGTAAAACCGTATAAACTGTCTCAACTGTTGATTTTCCAGTTTGTTTATGAATATCAACTGGAATCCCACGTCCATTATCTTTAACGATGATTTCATTATCTTCAGTAATTGCAACATTAATTTCTGTACAGTATCCAGCTAATGCCTCATCGATTGAGTTATCAACAATTTCCCAAACTAAATGGTGTAATCCACGGCCACTTGTTGAACCGATATACATCCCAGGGCGCTTACGAACCGCTTCAAGACCCTCTAATACTTGAATATTACTAGCATCATACTGTTGTGTTTTCGATACTTCTTGCGTCATTCTTATCACCTATCCTAATCTTCGCGTTATTAATGGTAAAAATATCAGCCAGTTCAATGACATTTTCATCGATTCCATCAATATTCGTTGTCGTTATAAAGGTTTGAACTTTATTTTTTATCGTATTTAATAGCTGTGTTTGACGTGCATCATCTAATTCACTTAAAACATCGTCTAACAATAAAATGGGATACTCATTTAAAACAGAATAAATCAACTCGATTTCAGCTAACTTCATCGATAACGAAGCTGTTCGTTGTTGACCTTGTGAGCCAAACTGATGTGTATTCACACCATTAATTGAAACACTAAAGTCATCTCGATGAGGGCCTAAACTAGTTGATCCTAATTGAATATCCTGATCATATAAATCTTTATATTTCTGTAAAATTGTTTCTTCATTTAACTCAAGGTTCTTAAATGAATTGATATAATCTAAACCTATTTCTTCTAATTGATTTGAAATCTCACCATGAACTTTTTTCGAAAAACTCTCAAGCTTCTTTAAGAACTCAATCCGACTATTTAGCACATAAACCGCATGAGGCACTAATTGCTCTGTAATGACATCTAAAAGCAAATCATTCGAGCGATTCATACGAAGCTGTTTCAATAACTCATTACGTTGCTTTAACAATTTCGAATACTGTCCTAAATGAAATAAGTAAGTTGGGGATAACTGTCCAATCTCCATATCCATAAAGCGTCGACGATACTGTGGTCCACCTTTAACTAGCGATAAATCCTCAGGTGCAAACATCACCACAATAAGCTTACCGACATACTCACTTAATTTCTTTTGATCGATTCCATTATAACTTGCCTTCTTACCTTTTTTAGAAATAACTAAAGATAAATGCAAATCATCCCGTTCTCGCGTAATATCTGCCTCAATACGGGCAAAGTCTTCATTAAATAAAATCAGCTGTGAATCTTTACTTGTTCGATGCGACTTTGTCGTCGATAACACGTAAATTGATTCAATCAAGCTCGTCTTTCCTTGTGCATTATTTCCGATGATGATATTGATATTCTTCTTAAACTCTACACAAGCATCTTGATAATTTCTAAACTGTTTAAGTGACAATCGATTGATAAACAATGATAATCTCCTTTACTACTCAGCTACAATGATAAAC
This sequence comes from Turicibacter sp. T129, assembly GCF_025594975.1. Taxonomy (NCBI): domain Bacteria; kingdom Bacillati; phylum Bacillota; class Erysipelotrichia; order Erysipelotrichales; family Turicibacteraceae; genus Turicibacter; species Turicibacter sp. T129. Next base: position 119,088 of record NZ_JAMQUU010000041.1, read on the forward strand.
TCACCAAATTCTTCAATCGAAACCACATCTCCAGGATAAAGTTTACGACCACGGCGGTTATCTTGCTCGTTGTTAATAAAGACAGGAATTTCTTCTAAGAAGAACTTTACACTTCCACCACTTTCAATAAGATTCTCGAACTTTAAAAACTGTCCAAGAGTAATAAATTCACTTGTAATAAATACTTCAGTTCGCATGCTAATCACCTTTTTCTTTCTATATATATTATAGCATAATTTACATTTTTTTAATACGTTAATCCCAAATCGAGTAGGAGATAATTAATTAATTTAATCATCGTCCTCTCACACCACCGTACGTACGGTTCCGTATACGGCGGTTCTATTTTATCTCTAAATATGAACGGTTTGATAGTGGT
>NZ_JAMQUU010000042.1:0-30392 GCF_025594975.1 Turicibacter sp. T129
AATGGGAAATACGATTCAATTTTCATAACATTCACAAGGAGTACTTCACTAAATGAGCACTCCTTTTTGTGATACTCTTTTCTACTAGGCTGAATAGTTACAAATTAATTATATTGAATAACGGTAAAATTTTCAAAATAAAACCGCTTTTAATTTGTCTTTTTAATTGTAAATTATTGTATATAAGAGTATAATTTGTCAATGTGAAAAAACTAGGAGGGAGTAGAAACGATGTTGTCTTACGAATTTCTATTTGACATTGCTTTAATTTTAATGAGTACAAAGCTACTCGGATTACTAACTAAAAAAATTCAATTACCACAGGTTGTAGGTGCCTTGTTGGCAGGATTATTACTCGGCCCGGCTTGTTTAAACATTTTACATGAAACAGACTTTATTCTCCAAGTTGCTGAACTAGGCGTGATTGTTTTAATGTTTACGGCAGGGCTCGAAACAGATATTAAAGAATTGAAAAAGACAGGAAAAGCTTCGATTGTGATTGCTATCCTAGGGATGATTATTCCCCTAGCTGGTGGATTCGCTCTTGCTTCAATATTTAATAAAGGCGGAATCTCAGATGCAACTGCTGCACCGCTATTACAAAATATCTTTATCGGAATTATTCTTACTGCGACATCGGTGAGTATTACGGTTGAAACATTAAAAGAACTCGGAAAATTAAATACTCGTGCTGGTAATGCAATTTTAGGTGCCGCCATCATCGATGATATTTTAGGAGTCATCGCCTTAACTGTCGTAACAAGTTCAACAAGTACAGATGTGAGTATCGGACTTGTATTGATTAAAATCGTATTATTCTTTATTGTGGGTGGATTTGCCGGATTCTTATTCTCTAGAGCAATGGAACACAGCATGAACCGATATAATATGGATCTCAGACGATTCGTTGTTTTATCATTCGTCTTCTGTTTATTATTATCATTCTGTGCTGAACATTTCTTCGGAGTAGCTGATATTACTGGAGCATTCATGGCAGGGTTAGTTTTATCAAACACACCTCGTAAACATTACATCATGAATCGTTTTGAAACGACGGCTTATATGTTATTATCACCTATCTTCTTCGCAAGTATCGGAATTAAAGTTGTTATTCCAGAAATGACACCGGCTTTAGTCGCCTTCTCAGTTGCTTTAGTTATCATGGCTATCTTAACAAAAATATTAGGTTGTGGACTTGGTGCTAAGCTGTGTCGCTATACTACTAAAGAAGCCATTCAAATTGGAACAGGAATGGTTTCAAGGGGAGAAGTTGCCCTCATCGTGGCTAGTAAAGGTTCAGCCTTTGGATTAATGGGAACTGTCTTCTTTGGACCAATCGTAATTATGGTTGTTGTGACAACAGTTATTACTCCCGTCCTACTTAAAATAGTCTTTTCTAAAAAATCTAGTGTCATTAACAACGAACCAGCTTTTGAACAGACGATTGCTTAATCAAAAACGACCAAGGTCACTTGGTCGTTTTTTTATTCTTCAATAATAATATTTTCAGCCGATAATGAATAACCAAAAAGATATAAATCTTCTGCCTGCTCGAAATCTTCATCATCCGTGCCTGTTGATTCAAATGCAAAGAAACTACTAAACGAGGTCATCCCGCTACCGGTAGTAAATACTCGAGTTTCTTTATAACATCCATTATAATCTCCCTCTATACCTGCTACGGTTGTCAATGTTTCATACGTTAATTTTCCATCTTCATTCGTGTCAATCCGAACAATCTCTGTCATTGCTGTATACTCTTTCTCCTGATAACTGAATTTTTCTGTCCAACTATTTCCGACTTCAAGCGGTAATTTTAATAAAACTTTATTAGGTATAATCGAATTTAATAGTCTTTCATCTTTTAGCTGATTATACGGATCTTCATTATAAATGTGTTCAATAACGGCTTGATTGGTAATTTCATAAGTTAATTGGAATACTCGAGATTCGCTTTCTCCATATCCATCCGTCATCATCCCATCAAATATGATCTGAAAGACAGAACCACATTCTTGAGCTGTTTTCAGTGTTTGAAAGTGGCCATATTCCGCATATCCATTAAATAATTGATACATATCGACCATTTTAGGAAAAATATCAAGTAACTCTTGATTATACGAATTTTCTGGAGCCATGATCATCTCATCAGATTCATCTGTCGGAATTTGAAGCTGATTTAAAATCTCATATGATTTAGCTTGGGTCTGGGCTGGATAACTTGTTGTCATCGTCTCTTCAATAATCACACGTAATATCATTCCAACTTCAACACCTTCGACATTTGAAACAAAAATGACATCATAGTCCCCATCCATCCATTCCTCATACGTCTTTACTAAGTCTTCTGAGCTAATCTCCTTTTTTTGAGATAATAATACCGAATTTGGGTCAACTTGAAGAACCAATCCCTCTATCGTCATAGAATGTTTACCTTGCCAGATTTGTAAACATCCAAATAAGATGATGAGTAGTACACACCCACTAACCAACCATTTCTTCACTCTTTACCACCTCTTTCATGGTTTTCGTTTACGCCCCTTAAATAAACATCGCATGATAAGGATCAACACGAATAAAATGACGCCATACGGAACTAGCCCAAGTAATTTAACTACTAGCCATCGTGTCACTTGAATAATTCGATTTAATTGAACCGAAAGCTCATTTTGAATCATAACTCCCCATCTTGAATCATCATAGATTTCTCCCTCTTTCAGTTCAAAGACTATCGTCACCTTATTTCTCGCAACTTCATCTTGAGCTTTCAAGGCAGACCATTTATCCATCTCTACTTGAACTCGTGCTAATTCTTCTTCCAGTTTGATAATGTCGCTAACGGTCTCTGCCTCCAAAAGGAGTGTCTGATATTTTGATTGCTGCATACTTAAATTTGACAACCAACTGTCTATATCTTCCGTTACTAAGACTTCACCATTAGTATATGTCTCCATCTGAGTAAATTGTCCTATGAGCTGAACCTGCTGTAAAAATGATTCCACCTCTGTTGATTCCATTTCTAAGACACATGCCCCCGTATAGCTCTTAAGCGTTTCATCGATGGCGACTAAATGAGAAGACACCACCGTTCCTGATGCCTGTTGCACCCAAACATTTAACTGTGATAAACTCTCACTAATCTTTGAAACATTCATTTCAATTAAAATATTAAAATACGTACGAGACGATTCATCATTTATTAATGACAACGAAAGCGATGGGATTACCTCATCGCTTTCCTCACTTTCTATTCTTTCCTTAAATAATAATGGAATTAAACTAACAAAAATCAGCACAGAAATTGCTATTATCATCAACCCAAAGACACGCTTAAAAAATTTCCATATTCCCAAATCCGTCGCCCCCTTAAATGAGCTGACTACGACTAGAATTTCAAATCATCTTTGAACATTGCTTTAAGTGCATCCGAAATTGTATCAACCCCAACAATCTCAATTCCTTTTGGAGCTGTCCATCCACCAATATTTTTCTTTGGAATAACTGCACGTGTAAACCCAAGTTTCTTCGCTTCTTTCACACGCTCTTCAATACGAGACACACGTCGAATTTCACCCGTTAATCCAACCTCTCCCATATATACATCGCCACTTGGCGTCATCTTATCTTTATAACTTGAAACAATACTTGCCACAATCGCTAAATCGACAGCCGGTTCATCTAACTTTACACCACCAGTTACTTTTACATATGTATCTTGATTTTGTAAGAAGAATCCCATACGTTTTTCAAGCACAGCTAAAATCAAAGATACACGATTATGATCCACTCCAGATGCCATTCGTTTTGGATTACCAAATGAAGTCGGCGTTAATAATGATTGAATCTCAACTAAGATTGGACGTGTTCCTTCAATTGATGCCATAATCGCCGTTCCTGGTAATCCTTTCGTGCGATCTTCTAAGAAGACCTCTGAGGCATTCGTCACTTCATCAAGCCCCTCTTCTTTCATATCAAAGATTCCAATCTCATTCGTTGAACCGAATCGGTTTTTAACCGCTCGTAAAATACGATACGTATGATGACGATCTCCTTCAAAATATAAGACAGTATCCACCATATGCTCGAGTAAACGTGGCCCAGCGATATTTCCATCTTTCGTCACATGTCCGACAATAAAGACTGAAATTCCACCAATTTTAGCAATTTTCATCAATTGGGCCGTACATTCACGAACTTGCGAGACACTCCCAGGTGCCGATGTTACCTCTGGCATATGAATCGTCTGAATCGAGTCGATAATGACAAACTCTGGTTTTAACTGTTGAATTTGACGTTCAATTAAAGTTAAATCTGTTTCTGCGTAAATATATAAGTGCTCGCTACTTACTCCTAAACGCTCAGCACGAAGTTTAATTTGACGAGCGGATTCTTCTCCTGAAACATATAATACTTGAACATTTTTATGCGCTAAATCTTGTGCCGTTTGTAAAAGTAGCGTTGATTTCCCAATCCCAGGCTCACCCCCACACAGAACAAGTGATCCACGAACAATTCCACCACCAAGAACACGATTAAGCTCACTCATTGATGTCTGAATACGTGCTTCCTCTTTTGTTTCAATCTCTTGTAGACGTTGAGGTTTTACCATACTTTCACTTGCTACAAAGCCACGACGCTGTTCTGCCTTTGTAGGCTTTAATTCCTCCACCATCGTATTCCATTCGCCACAACCTGGACATCTTCCGACCCATTTTAAACTTTCTGTCCCACATTGCTGACAGAAAAATGATGTTTTTGTTCTTGCTTTCGCCATAAAATGCCCTCCTTATAAACTATATTAATTTCTATCTTTAATTATCACATAACTCAATCAGATATCCTAGCAAGAGATAAATCTTTTTCATCCAAACGCATACAATATAATAGAGCGATATCAAACTATATGAGGACTAGTAAACTCACTTAAATTTACGATAATATTTCTATTTTACCTTTTTTCTAGTAAACTTATAGTAGTTTTTGAAAATATGACCTGAGGTGATGAAATGGAAGAAATCATTCAACGCGCCATCTTAGTTGGAGTCGATTTAAATAATGATAAAAATTTCGACTATAGCGTGGAAGAATTAAAAAATCTAGCTGAAGCATGCTCCGTTCAAGTCGTTGGCGTTCTAACGCAAAAACTTGAACGTGTGAACCCAGCTTGCTATATTGGAACAGGAAAAGTTGACGAGGTTGCTTTACTTGTTGAACAAAATGATGCTAATCTTGTCATCTTTAATGATGAATTATCCCCATCGCAAATTCGTAACCTTGAGCATGGACTACAATGTAAAGTCATCGATCGTACGATTTTAATTTTAGATATCTTCGCAAGCCGTGCTAAAACGCGTGAAGCACAACTTCAAGTTGAAGTGGCCCAACTTAAATATATGATGCCTCGTTTAATTGGACTTAATGCTTCCTTATCGCGACAAGCCGGTGGAATCGGATCGAAAGGGCCAGGGGAAAAGAAATTAGAACTTGATCGTCGTCGTATTGAAGAACAAGTTCATAAACTAAACAAAGAATTAGACTCTCTCGTTCTTGCCCGTCAAAATCAACGTAAACTTCGTAAACGCAACTCAACGCCTGTCGTTGCTTTAGTTGGATATACGAATGCCGGTAAGTCAACAACAATGAATGCTTTACTGACTGTTTCAAATGCTCAATCAGAAAAATCAGTTTTCGAGAAAAACATGCTGTTCGCAACACTTGAAACATCAACTCGACACATTCAACTACCAGATAATAAACAATTTTTATTAACAGATACGGTTGGATTTGTTAGTAAACTGCCTCACCAGTTAGTCAAAGCATTCCGTTCAACACTAGAAGAGGTAACAGAAGCTGACTTATTACTTCACGTGGTAGACTTATCACATCCAGAGTTTCAAACTCAGATTGAAATCACGAATAAAGTGCTTGATGAATTAGGAGTTAAAGAAACTCCAATGGTGTATGTCTACAATAAGGCTGATCTTGTTGAAGATGAATTCACACCTAGTACAAAAGAGGCCGTTCGTATTTCAGCTAAAAACTTAACGAATATTGATACCTTAATCGATTGTATTAAATCACACATTTTCCAACACTATGTAAAAGCTAGCTTTTTAATTCCTTACGATCGCGGAAATCTCGTTTCTTACCTAAATGAACATGCGAATGTTTTTGACACAGAGTATTTAGAAAATGGAACGTTAATTACCGTTGAATGTTCTGAGCATGATGCACATCGCTTAGCTGAATATAAAGTAAAACCACTCAACTAGTTGAGTGGTTTTTTTGCTCTTGTGGATTTGTGGATAACCCTATCTACAAAGAATGGTGTAATTTGCTATTAATGATTCAACCAGTTCATCCTGCATATCAGCATACAAGAATAAACTTTTTTCACCTAATCGAATGACTTGCAATGAAGTTTGAGAACACACATCAAAGTTATCCACAGTTGTGGATAATTCAACATAGTAACCTTTAACATCATCCACGATGATTGGTGTTACGGTATAAGATGTTTCAATATGTGGGGTTCCAATCCTATAAGTTAGATTTAGTTGATCCATAACCATTTTTAGTGTGTCAAGTGGAGTTTCTACCTGACGAGTATTGACACTCAAGTCATCATTTAAGGTAGAAATAAGGGTTAATGAATGATTGGTTGATTCCACTTTTGGAATTAAAATAAATGCCATCAAACAAACAGCAACGAATCCTAATCCACTATTCATCCATCTCCAGCTTAATCGAGACGTTAGCATTGGTTTCTCATTCATAATATAACGCAACGTCTTTTCTTTTAGTTGTTTATCCATTTCAAGTGAATCGAGTTGTAACTTCATCGCTGATTTAATCTTCTGATCATCCATACCTCACACCTCACTTTCATTCATCATTTTTTTTAATTTTTGACGTGCTCGAGATAAACGACTACGTACTGTTCCTTCAGAAATTTTTAATATTTCAGAAATCTCTTCATATGATAACTCTTTATAATAAAACAATAAAATAACTTCTTTATATTTTGATGGTAGTTTTTGAATTAATTCATATAACTCTCGATTCGTCTCTTGTTGCGCTATATCAAAAGGTTTTTCGTAATCATTCTTCGAATCTTGATAAACTCCAAAGGTGGTGACTCGCTTAATCCAACTCGTTCTCAACATATCTTTACACGTATTGATTGTAATTCGAATGAGCCATGTTTTTTCACTGCTTTGATGTTGAAATTTATCATAATTTTTCATGACCTTATAAAAGACTTCTTGAAAAACATCTTCTGCTAATTGCGTATTTTTCATATAGAAATATGCAATTTTATAAACTTCTTGCCCGTATGTTTCAATAAGTCGTTCCACTGGTTCATGGGTGCTTAAACTCACTCATTTCACCTCTTTCATATATTAGACGTTTCATCCTATGATTTCATTCCCATATGACTGAATAAATTATAACTAAAAAAACGACAAAAAAAATATTTTTTTGTCGTTTTTACTACTTTTACTCATTTTAAAAGCGACTCCCAAGAGTCGCTTAATTTAGATAGAAATGGATAAAAACTTTAAATAAACGTCTTAATCGACCTTGAAAACAGGCTAGTAATAAAAACGGTCAAATGTTAACAGTACAAAAAATCACTGCTTCTTATCTATATAAGTCCAGATAAGTTTTTTACATCGTAAAAAACTTTTAGCTGGACTATAGTCTGCCTTTTACGGCATAACTATCAAACATTTAGTGTGTCGTGATAAATGTAGATTTTATTTCTGTTTATATATAGTTAAAATTATGATAACAATGTAGAATCTACATCAACTAAGTGATCCTTATCTTTATCTTTTTGTTTTCGATCACGTTTCCCATCCATAACCACTTGAATGACAGCTGGTCCCCCATCAGTTGGTAAGGCCATATTATCAGCCCCAACTAATTGTTCAATTAATTCTTTGAAAAAACTAAACTTATGATCCTCATATTTTGAAAGAATTTGAACTAATAATTCACTCGTTAAATGAATGCCTTCCCCTTCTAAATGTTCACATAGTTCTTCAATAAAATCAGAGTCTGGTTCTAAAAATGACTCAATTCCTAAGTCCATATTCATATCCTGCTTCATCTCGTGTCACCTCTTCATACTAAAGATTAACATTTCGTGCGTATTGAATTATCGCCTACTCGTTTTATAATCTCTATTATGACGCATTTCATTTAATTAAACAACTAATTTTCTTTGATAATAGCTTCCACTCACAACATCAATTCCAAAATCCCTAATCAAATGAAGACTAGATTCATTTTCAATTTCTGAACAACAAATCTTTACATCTTTACTCATACAAACATTAATTAACGAATTCATCATACTTAAACAATTTTTCGAAGACTTAAGATATTGAATAAAACATGAACTAATTCTTAAATAATCAATACTTAAATTACGAATAGACCCTGTTAAAGCACCAGCACCATATTCATCTAATGCAATATTAACGCCAAATTCACGTAATCGTTTAATTGCCTTTTGAATTAAAACATTTTGTTCAAATAAGATATCCTCATTCACACTAATAATCACTTGATTTGGATCAATGCCATCTTCTTTTAAATGAGTTAAAATACGAGAACACAAACATTTATTTAAGAGTGTTTGACGGGAAAACTTAATAAATAGTGATAATTTAACTGAATTTTTTTCATCGTAATCCTTTAAATAATCACAACCTAATTTAAATAAATAAATCTCTTTTTCAATATTTAAAAAAGGTGATGCCTCTTCACGCTCTTCGACAGGTAATTGATTTAAAATACTATAATCATCTAAAATATTGTGGCACTCAATACCAAATAACTGATGTCCATCTCGATAATATAGAGGACTATAATTTAACGTAAATTCACCTATGTGATTAGCCTTCTCTAATAATTGATGAATTTTAACTGAAAAATTATACCGTGTGAATTTTTCCTGACAAAAGTTAACTTCATATGAGAGTTTAGACCTTGATTTTAAAATCATTCCATAAAAACTAGATTTAACGCGTTCAATAGTTTCTTCAAATGAATCTGTCGTTGATTGGGGTAAACAAAAAGTAACAAAATAAGACTGCCCAAGCTTTTCATACCATCGTTCGACTAAGCGATTGAGCTTTCTCTTAAGTTTGATTTCACTACAACACGCTTTAAAATAAAACCATAATCCTTCTTTCTCTACTGAAAAAGTAATACTTTCTCCAATAAACTCATCAATCATTTCAATCACTTGTTTCAAAAGGGATGTGTTGAAGTCACTATAGAAACAATGATCTAATTTAAAATAACCAACGACAGTTTTAGACGTATACTCGTATCGATAAGAAATAGGAAGTTGCTTCCAACTAACTACTTTATATTTTCGTTTATTTCGAATTAAATGAATCCCGTTATAATATTGTCGATAGTTATGATATATCCCTTGCATTCGATGTTTTAATCTTTGTTCTTGATAAGAAACTTGTTGAGTTAGCTTATTTAAACTATCTTGAAATTCACTCCCCTCTACTTCATTTAGTTTACCTTCACAAGATTGAGATAAAAATTGATAAACAAATCTCAACCAACCATTTTGTTGTTTACCCTTTAAATTATTGGACAGTTTTGTAATATAATCATATAATTGCTCATCATTATCATGAACGAGATGATAAGTTAAATGATAAATTAAGCAATAAACATCAGATTGTTGAGAGGCCACCAACTCTAGAAGGTTCAAATCCCACTCAATCTCATCACTACGATTTAATTGAAATAACGAATGAGCGCATATTGCCTTTTTCATTAACAAGGTATTCTCTTGAGTTTCATCCACTGGTTCTATATTTAAAATAATCTCCTCATAATTTTCAGATAGATATAACCTTAATAATTCAATTTGATATTTTAAATAATCTGAAATATCCTGATTTTGATAATCAGCAGTAAATGTTTGAAACCTCTCGATGCTTTTACGGTGACATGAAACTAGAATAATATAAATTAACCGTTCCAAAGCATACGTCGTTAATAAAGGAATCTTTTTATCACTACCAAAAGAAGCTGCCGACATATAATAAAAGTCTGCCTCTTTAAATACACCTTTCGTTTCATAAATATAGCCTAACTCAGCAAAAATGTAACCTTTTAAGAGATTATCAGTTTCTAAATTTTCTAAAATACACTCACATTCAATTAGATACTTAAGTGCCACATTATTGGCTTTCTGTTGAGAATAATAACGTGAAGCAAAAATCAACATCGGAATTAACCATTCAAAACTTTGATTTTCCCGATAATCATTTAGTATATTCTCTAATTCTAACTCATCCTTTTCTATCTGCTCATATAATATTCCCTCGACTTTTCTGTAGTTTTCTAACAGATAACATGAATCAATAAAAAAACTTAGTAACGCATCTCTTGTTACTTTCTCGGCCATCTATAGCCCCCCTCTATATTTGTTAACCGTTTTCACATAACAATAATTATACTAACTCGTCATAAAAAAATACATAGGATAAATTGTGAGATTAAGACGAATCATTGATAGTCCATATAAAAGTACATCACTGTCCTAAATACAACTCTTTTATCTTAAAAACCTAGCTCATCATTTACTAAAATAATATTAATTTATTCTTGATCAGCTTGTGGCCACATAACAACATAATTGCAATAAATACAATCTGGACTCTTACAATCACAACATTTTAACGTCTTTGTGCAAGGCATTTTTTATTTAGACGAAGTGTATTAGCAGGAGCTACAACTTCCCCATTTCACTTAATCAGCTCATCTAAATCACGAACAATCTTATTAATTACCGCTACAATCATAACCAGATTAGCCCCCTATAACAATAATGCTATTCGATTGTTACAACCATCTAAATTATATAAATCCCCATGTTCAGTAATCAAATAAACATCCGCAAAAATATTCTCGGTATAATTAATGACACTCACTCTGTGTCAACCCTTCCACCTATGTTTGAATGAAACGATAGTCATCCTTTTGAAATTCATCTAATAACCTAACTTCTTTGAACGTCATTGAACCACCAACTCCGATTAGCTTTCCCTTCTGAACTAATGATGTAACAAGGGAAAATGCGTCTTCCTTAGAATTGGCAAATGTCGCATTAAATCCATGGCGTTTCAAGGCTTCCACTGTACGTTCTACTTTTTTATTGATGACCGTCTTCACATACTCCCTCATCTTACACTCCCCCTCAATGGACACTATTACTCCTAACATATTCACTAAGTGCTAGAATAGCAACTCAAAATTTTAAAAGTCTTTAATTAAAAACATATTGATCGTGCGTATAAATATACTTCAAAAGATCGTCATATGTAATAACAGCTTCTATCACGTCCTCTTGACGGCCACTTTCAGTTAACAATAACGCATCTAATTTTTTAGGTGACGCTTGAAAGAGATGCCAAGCCTCATAAACCGTCATCGATGAAGCGATAAATTCATACTGTGATTTTTTTTCAAAGTCTAATAAATCTTTTACTGTCCCTGAAAGCTCAATTGTATTATTTTGAATATGTTTTTGTAACCATTTCGCAATCGCTCTTGAAGTAACTAACCCTATAAACTTATTATTCTCGTAAATAGGAAGTTTCAAAATTTCCTTTTCTCCAGAAAGTTTTAAAACATCTTCAATAGAATCAGTAGCATTAAATTTTATCACTTCCGCTTTAAATACACCTACTGTCGATGGGTCCACTAATTGTTGTTCAATAAATTTAATTCGTTCGACCACTTCATCACTTGGTGTTGCAATCAATTTCTCAAAGTCATCGGTTTGATGCACAATAATATTTCGTAACTTACGGAATAAATGTAACTCATCTAAATAAAGATGAATCATGGGATGCGCCTTTGCCTTATAAAGTAAATCGCTAAACGACACATTGTCATCTGAGTCCGTATATTTCTTCAGATATTTATGTATATGATTAAATGATTCAATGAATACTAGATATCCTTCTTGTTCTACCATTTTTTACACCTCCCGAATATACAACGGTTGATAAGTTAGCACTCCGTTAATATTCGTACTTTCATATAATGTAATATTATCAAGCATCATTTCCTTTTGAATATCAATCCCTCGAGATAAATCAACTGATGGAACTAACAACTTTGCATTTCGACAAAGTGTCACATGAGGCGTATAAATAAACTCCTCTTGAGTCACTAAACGGGCTTCAACTAAAGCATCATGCAAATCCATTGCCACTTTCGTCAACGCTTCATTCGGATGCGTTCCCATATAAATAACGTAACGATTTTTCTTTTTAAAGAAGCCAATATGATCAAGCATCAAGATTATTTTCTCAACATCAATTGAATTGATGATTTCGATCAACTGATTGACACTCGCCTCCTCCATCATCCCTAGAAACTTGAGCGTCAGATGAAAATTATCATAACTCGTATACTTTGCTACTTCACAATATTTCTCCACCATTAACTGAGCATGTTTAAAATAATCTTTTAGCTCCGTGGAAAAACTAATACCAATAAACAATCGTTTCATAACTTCACCTAATTATCTTGTTTTTTATTAGGATACACTAAATCAACTAAAACTATTTGTCATTTTTGCACCAATCTACACTTTCTTTACAAAATTAAAAAAATCTACTTATAAAAAGTAGACTTTATTGATTCGCTTCAAAAACAATAGGTTCTGCTGTTAGCATAACTTTCCCAGCTTTCACTCGAATAACTTCATTGGTTAGTAAATTTTTATATTCACCATCCACTGTATCAACAGAAACCTCTCCTGACTTTAAACCAAAATTAAAAATTGCAATTCGTTTTTTCACCTTTGTATGATACATTAATCGAACCGTATCTAAGACTTCCCCTAATTCAATCGTATAAAATCCATCACGCATAATATCATCTTTTTTTAAAGAAGCTAACTGACACATTAAATCAGCCATTCCTGCTTCATTATAACGTAACCAATCCACCTTATCGATATCAAACAAACTTGGAGTATGCGTACAAAGTGCCTCTTGTCCCGCATAAATCATCGTGGCCCCTTTTTGTAGATACACAAATGCGGTCCACATTTTTAATTGCTCTACCGATTTAACTAGCGAAGCGATCCGTGCCTGATCATGATTCTCTAAGCAACGCAACTTCACATAATTCCCCGGATAAATAACCTCCTGCATTTGCACGCGCTTAATATATTCCCCTAATGGGGCACGTCCAAGTAAATAATCCTTATAGAAAGCAAACACATCATAATCATAACAAATATCAAACGCCTGATACATCTCACAATCACTATGCACCTCAAAACCTTGCGAACGAATATAATTAATAAATCCACCATCGACACTTTCTGCTAGCCAAATGAAGTCGGGATTAATCTCTGCAACCTCACGTCTAGCTCTTAGCCAAAACTCTACTGGTACAAACGATGCCACATCACATCGATATCCATCTACACCCAGTGCTGCCCAGTATTTTAAAGTCTCAATTAATTCATCCCATAACGCGACATCCTTAGAATAATCCAAATCGGTAATATCAGACCAATCACCCACACGGTTTGCGAATTGCCCGTCCTTATTAAGATAGAACCATTCAGGATGCTGGTTTAATAAATAAGAATCTCGAGACGTATGATTATAAACGACATCAATCATTAATTTCATTCCTTGTTTATGCGTTGCTTCAATTAACGCCTTGAAATCTTCAAGTGTTCCATACTCAGGATTAACCTCACGGTAGTTTTGAATCGAATACGGACAACCTAACTCACCTTTCTTATCTTTCTTGCCAATCGGATGAATCGGTAACAAATATAAAATATCTACTCCTAATTGCTTAATTCGCTCTAAATCTCCAATCAGTTCACGAAACGTTCCACTTTCATTATGATTACGATTATATACTTGATAAATCACCGACTGACGTAAAGATAAATTTGTATCCTTTGCCATCTTCTATATCCCTCCTATCATTAACTACTTCTAATTTATTCTCTCGAAAGTCCTTCATGTAAAAAAACATTCGACTTCTTTATGAAGAATAACTCATAAAATATAAAAAAACTCAGGAAAAGTCCTGAGTTTCTAATAAATTAACGTTAAGATATATTGAATTGAAAAACAAGCTGTCATCATCACACAAATTAATGCCACCATCGTAATCCCACGACCTATTCCACCAGCGATTGGAAATCGATTATTAAACCATCCATAAATATTTTGCGTCAATAATCCAACAAATGCAAATGCTAAATAAATTCCCACATGTAAAAGTGCCATTTGTACAAAAAAAGGAATCGTCATAAATAAAGTTGCACCATTTGCCACCACTAAAGCAATCATCGCAGTCATCATATTAACGAAAACAAACTCCGCAGGCTTATAATATGGACGAAATACCTTAAATAAAAAACCAATCATAAAAAATAACATTGGAAAAATCACTAATCCTAACATAAATCTCATCCCCCATAAAATCAATAAACTTTATTCCATCATATCATAACGTCTTCCAAAATAAAAGGGCTACCAAAAAAGGTAACCCGTTAACTAATTGTTATAAAATATAAAATTGTGGATAAGTAAAACATTATTTACAAAGAAAGATCTAACTATTTAAGCTAACGTAAAAATATACTTTTCTCATTAATTGATGCTATAAAAAATCCCGCTATGTGTAGCGGGATTCTCATTTATTATTTTTTACGCATTGTTGGGAATAATAATACGTCACGGATTGTTGGAGAGTTAGTTAATAACATAACTAAACGGTCGATACCAATTCCAAGTCCTCCTGCTGGTGGCATACCATATTCTAATGCTTCGATGTAGTCAATATCCATTTCAGATGCTTCATCGTTTCCTAATGCTTTCTCAGCAAGTTGAGCTTCGAAACGTTCTTTTTGATCGATTGGATCATTTAACTCAGTGAAGGCATTTGCGTACTCACGAGCATCGATGAATAACTCGAAACGATCAGTGAAACGAGGATCTTGAGCATTTTTCTTCGCAAGTGGAGAAACTTCTACTGGATGTCCATAAATGAATGTTGGTTGAACGATTTTTTCTTCAACGAATGTTTCGAAGAATTCGTTGATGATATGTCCAACACCTGTGAAGTGAGCAGGCACTTCTACATTATGTTCTTTAGCGATGGCTTTAGCTTCTTCAAATGTCATTTCTTTGAAGAAATCAACACCTGTAATTTCTTTAATAGCTTCAACCATGTGCCAACGTTTCCATCCAACTGCTAAGTTGATTTCATGTCCACCGTAAGGCACAGTCGTTGTTCCTAAAACTTCTTGTGCGATATGAGCAATCATATTTTCAGTTAAATCCATCATTGTTTCCATATCACCGTAAGCTTCATATAACTCAATTGAAGTGAACTCAGGGTTATGACGAACTGAAATCCCTTCATTACGGAAGATACGTCCGATTTCATAAACTTTTTCTAATCCACCAACTAATAAACGTTTTAAATGTAACTCAGTTGCAATACGTAAATATAAATCCATATCTAATGTATTATGGTGAGTTTCGAATGGACGAGCTGCAGCTCCACCTAATGTGGTATGTAAAATTGGAGTTTCAACTTCTAAATATCCTAAATTATCTAAATAACGGCGCATTGCAGTAATTACACGAGTACGTGTAATGAACGTTTGTTTACTTTCTTCGTTCATGATTAAATCAACATAACGACGACGGTAACGCTCTTCAACGTCAGTTAATCCATGATATTTTTCTGGTAATGGGCGTAACGCTTTTGTTAATGGTGTATATTCTTTAACTTTAATTGATAACTCACCAACTTTAGTTTTGAATACAACTCCGCGTACCCCAACAATATCACCTAAGTCAGCTTTTGTGAAGAAATTATAAGCTTCTTCACCAACTGCATCTTGGCGTACATAAATTTGAACTTGACCTTTAACGTCTTGGATATGAGCAAAACCAGCTTTCCCTTTTCCGCGTTTTGTACGGATACGTCCAGCGATTGCTACTTCAATTTCTTTTTCTTCTAATTCTTCTTTAGAGAACGCCCCAAACTCTTCAACTAACTCTGAAGATAAATGAGTACGATCGAATCGTTGTCCAAATGGATCAATTCCGTTTTGACGTAAATCTTCCATTTTGTCACGTCTAACTTGTAATTGATCGTTGATTTCAGTTGTCGACATCTGAATCACTCCATCTATATAACTATTTTTTCATTTTTTCATTATAACATGTTAAAGCACATTTTGTCTTAATTATTGTCTATTTAGGCAAAAAATATTCAGTTCATATTAAAAAGGCAGTGTCAAATACTGACACTACCTACTCCTCAAATAAATAACCACTTAACCTCAAAAAATCGACACCCTCAATAATCGAATATCACATGGTTATTCAACCTCCATTATAAAACTAAATATCTAAAAAAACAACCCCAAACAGGAAGCGTTTACCAAAAATAGCAAACTTGTTTTAGAGTAGGTGAGCTGCTATAATACTTGTAATAAAATGGTAATTCAGGAGGTTGTTTAATGGAAACATACAAAACAACAGGCGTCTGTGCCAAAGAAATTCAATTTGAAGTTGAAGATAACAAAATCAAAAGTGTTAACTTTATCGGGGGATGTCCAGGAAATTTAATTGGAATCTCACACCTTGTAAAAGGAATGGAAGTGGAGGAAGCAATTAATAAGCTAAAAGGCATTCCATGCCGTACAAAAGAGACATCATGTCCAGATCAACTTGCACAAGCCTTAGAAAACTATTTACAACAAAAATAAAACCAGTCTCTAGGACTGGTTTTATTTTTATTTCTTTTTCTCAAAGTAATTAATCATTTGAAATGAAACAAACATAGAAAGAATAACTCCAAAAAACAGGACATTATTTCGCGCTAAATTAATTACCCCATTAATATCAAGTACAACAATAACAATAGAAGCAACTAACCAAAATAACGCTAAAATCCCCTTCATCCTTTTAAAACTCATCTTCACATCCCCCTTTTCCTTATTATATCAATAAAAAAGCAGCATCACTCAGACATTGCTTTTGAAACCCTTTACTGATTCTAAAAATTTCAGAAATTTAGATATCCATGATAAGTTTATTCAGATACTAATCGCTTTTCTCCTACAATTTGCTGAATTTCTTTAATATCCTGTGTCACCTCTAATACTCCTAAATATTCTCCCTTATCATTACGAACAGCATAATAGCGGATTAAAACAAATTTATCACCTAATTTAATCCAAAAATCTTCTTGATCTTTACGACCTGTTTTAAAATCATTGACAATTTTCTCTACAATATGAACACTTGCTGGTGGATGACAGTTTGATACATTTCTTCCGATAATCGATCTAGTACGAATAAATGTTCTTTCTTTTCCTTCTGAAAAATATTTTACAAAATCATCTTTATCCACAAAAGTAATATCAAAAGGAAGTGTATTTAACATACACGTTAATTGTTCAGTAGTAAAAATTCCAGATGGCAATTTAATTAGTCCTTCTTGAACGTTTTCTTCTTCTTTTACTACAGCATCTTTAGTAGGAATAACAGGATTCCATTCAGATACCTTCTTAATTAAAAATCCAATTTCATGGCTTTCATCTGCGATTTTTTTCCATTCCTCTTGTGTTAAATGATCTAACAACATTGGAGCCATAATATTTTCTTCTTTAAAAATCATTTCCTCCACTCTAGTCATAACATCTTCTATTTTTTGAGTTATAACAGAGTCTACTTTAGAATCTTGCTCAAGTAACGTTTTAATTTCTTTAATATCTGCACGAATTTCATCATCAACTCCCCACATAACTTGTGGAGGAGCAACAATACCGTATTTCTCCATATACGGGAAAAATAAATTTTCCTTCTTCTGATAATGAAGTTCTATTTGAGAAAGATGATTAACTCCCTCTAATAAATATTTATAACTTTCTTCACCATCTAAATTTTTAAGATAAGGTTTAATTTCTTGATTCATAATTCGACTAATCGCTAAATTTTCTCTCATTAAAGTATTTAATGGATGCCCAGGAATAAGAATAGCATTTGATGGATGTTGGTGAATTTCTTCAATTGTTCCTTTAAAAACAGATGCATGAACATCACAAAGTCGTTGAATTTCTGAAGCTGAAACCCCCTCTGCAATTAACGCAGCTTCTGCTGTGGTAATTTCTGAAGCTGAGACATCCTCAAATGCTTCTTCAAACTGTTGTTTAACTTCTTCAACAGTTTTTCCCTCATGTAACTGCTTAATAATATTCTTAATTGTTTGTTTTCTCATTTCACTATTATTGATAAATTCACTCATATAAGGCCTCCTTTTAACGATGTAATAAATAACCTTTATCTAATAACGTTTGTTCAATTACTTCAAAATCAATTCTTTTCATAGTAGCGCCCTTACGAAGTGTCATGACTTTGCCAACTGTATTAATCATTCCTGGCTTTACAATATCATGAAGTCCTAATTGATATAAAATATCTAATATTTCTGGATACTTCATATATATTTCATAAACTGGTTCATTTAAATCAATTATTTTGTTCATCATTTCCCTCTATTCTTGAAATACTTCATCTAGTTTTAATTATTTACAATCGTAACAATGATCTTACTTTCTTCTTTAGCCATAACTTGATGTTTAATTTTCGCATCAAAGGGTAAAATATCGCCTTGATTTAATAAATAGTTATCTCCGTTATCAAAACTAATTTCAACAACACCATTTACAACTTGAATAAATGCAGATGCTTCATGGGAATGTTTAGGAATTTCATCACCTGCTTCTAATGCGAAACACACGACTTTAAACTGACTATTATTAATTAATAATTCTTTTGAATTTACCGCATTAAGATTTTTAACTTTAGATTCTTGTTGACTCATAATAAACATACCTCCTGATTAAATTAAATTGACTTAGTAATATCTTGTCCTGGTGCAAATAACTCATAATGAATATTTTCAGGTGTAACCCCTAATTCAATTAAATAATGATATATACTTCTCATAAATTCCACAGGTCCACAGAAATAAAACACCGAATTAAGATTCACATTTTCTTGTAACCATTCTTTTGATAAACGTCCCTTTAAATCAAATCTCCTTTGTGCTTCATCTGCTAATAACGGACGTGTATAAACGGTTGTAATCTTTAAATTTTCATGATTATTAGCTAATTTTTCAATTTCCTCTTCGAACGCATGGTAGTTTGAATTTGGTGAGCTATAGATTAAATGCACAGCTGGATGTGACTCAACAGCTTTATATGCCATTGTCAGCATTGGGGTAATTCCAATTCCGCCACCTATTAAGACAACAGACTTTCCATCATCTTTTAAAACAAACTTTCCTGTTGGAGCTGAAATCTTTACTAAATCTCCTTTATGAACCGTATCACATAGTTTTTTACTTACATCACCTTCAGGCTCTCTTTTAACACTAATTTTAAAATATTTACCATTCGAAACACTTGATAGCGTATATTGTCTTGGTCTTGACCAAGTTCTATCTTCATTTTGCACACGAATAGCAATAAACTGTCCTGGTAAATAATCTGGTAACTTCTCATCATCTGGTGAAGTTAAATAAAATGAATAAATATATTCATTTTCTGCTACTTTATCACTTACAATAAATTCTTTAAAACCTTTCCATACACTCATTTTGTATGCTCCTATTCTCCTATAAATTAATAACAGTTGATTTAATATGTGTCATCGATTCAATCGAATAAGCGATTCCTTGGACTCCAACACCTGAATTTTTAATACCCAAGAATGGTAAATGATCAGGACCACGCTCAGTACGGTTATTAACTTGAACTGTTCCAACCTCAAGCTTTTTGGCTACTTCAAATGCTTTATTCAGATTTACGGTAAAGACTGAACTTTGTAATCCGTATTCGGAAGCATTAGCAACTTCAATTGCCTCTTCTAGTGATTTAACACGAATAATAGGTAGTACAGGACCAAATGGTTCTTCCCAAGCAATTCTCATATCTAGAGTAACAAAATCAAATAATGTCGGTTGAATAAGATTTGCATCACGTTTACCACCATAAAGTAGCGTTGCACCTTTTTCTTTTGCATCCTCAATAAGTCCCCATACAAAATCAGCTGAACTATTATCAATAAGAGGAACAACATCTAAATTCTCCTCATCTAAAGGATTTCCTATTTTTAATTTTTTAATATGATTCATCATTTTAGAAATCAATTCATCTGCGACATCTTCTAAGACTAGAACACGCTTAATAGCTGTACAACGTTGACCTGAATAAGAAAAAGCTCCTGAAATAATTTGACTAGCTGCTAATTCTAAATCAGCGTCTTCTAATACAATGGCAGCATCTTTTCCACCTAACTCCATTAGTAAAGGAATCATCTCCACTTGTTTTGCAATATGTTTACCAATCGCTGTACTTCCTGTAAAATTAATAAAATTAATATCAGGATGTGTCACAACATAATCGCCAATCTCACTGCCTTTTCCCGTTACAATACTTACGACATGATCTGGTAATCCTGCTTCATTAAACAGCCTCTTTAAGAATGTTCCACATAAACTTCCTTGAGTAGCTGGCTTAAATACTACCGTATTTCCACCCATTAAAGCTGGTGCGATTTTCGAAATAGCTAAGTTAATTGGATAATTAAACGGTGAAATAGCAAGTACAATCCCTATTGGCTCTCGACTTGTAATTGCAAATTTCCCTTTTTTAGCCCCTTCTACAATATCAGCTGGAATTGCTTGTCCATATATATTTTTAGCTGTTTCAATCGTATATCGAATTAAATCCGCCGTTCTTAAAACTTCTGATTTAGCACTTTTTCGATCTTTCCCAACCTCTTTCATCAATAAATTGACTAACTCGTCATGATATTTAATCAATAAATGGGCTACCTTATATAAATATTCACCACGTTCATATAATGAAGTTTGTGCCCATTGCTTTGATACTTGTTTAGTCTGCTTAATCACTTCATCAACTTCAGCTTTTGATAAAGCTGGAACCTCACCAATTACTGCGTTATTTAAAGGTGATGTTATCTTTATAACTTTGTTTGAATTCATTTTAATCATCTCTCTTTATAATTTAAATTTGAATCTACTTTGCTGATAACCGTATTATAATCAAAATCAAAATTCAAAAATATGATTCAAATCAAAATTTAATTAACTCTCCTAAATTCTGAAGTTCTATTGCTTTAGTACAAAAGTATATAATTATAAGTTTTATACTATTTGGTATTACAGTATAAGTAACACCTTGTTTCATGACATAAAAAAAAGAGGCATCAAGTCTCTGTCCTGTTAAAATATTATCGACTAACCAAGACTGAAAAGATAAGATTTGATGTCTCACTCGTATTTATTAGAAAACTTTTAACTATTAAAGATATAAATATATTTTTCAATGATTAGATGCCTTGTTGCAAGCAAGATTTTAAATCCTCATCTGGAGTACTGATAGGTCTTAAATCAAACGTATCAACTAAATATTGTAGTACATTAGGACTTAAAAAGGCAGGTAATGTTGGGCCTAAATAGATTCCCTTGATACCTAATGATAATAAGGCTAGTAAATCTGCTACTGCCTTTTGTTCATACCAAGAGAGAATAATTGATAAGGGTAAAGCATTAACATCGGTGTCAAATGCATCGGCTAAAGCTGTTGCAATTCTTACGGCAGAATAAGCATCATTACATTGACCTACATCTAGAAGTCGTGGAAGTCCAGCTACTTCCCCAAATTTCAACTTATTAAATCTATATTTACCACAGGCTAGCGTTAAGATGGCACAGTCATCCGGTACTTTTTTCGCAAATTCTGTATAATAATTTCTACCTGGTCTTGCCCCATCACATCCTCCAATTAAGAAGAAATGTCGAATTTTTCCTTCCTTAACTGCATTAACAATCGTTTCTGCATGACTTAAGGTAGCGTGATGTCCAAATCCAACTAAGATTTCATAAGGTTCTTGATCCTCTTCATAACCTCCAAGTTCTAAAGCTTTATTGATTATTTCACTAAAATCCTTTTCTCCGTTTTCATTCTTACCAATATGTTTGACACCATCCCAACCTACTACACTGGTCGTAAAGATTCTATCTTTATAGTTATCCCTCGGTCTCATTAAACAGTTTGTTGTCATTAAAATACAACCTGGTATATTATCAAATTCTTTTTGTTGATCTTGCCACGCACCACCGAAGTTTCCAACTAAATGAGGATATTTTTTCAATTCTGGATATCCATGACTAGGAATCATCTCTCCATGAGTATAAATATTTATTCCTTTACCTTCTGTTTGTTTTAATAACATATCTAAGTCTTTCAAGTCGTGCCCAGATACGATGATAAATGGCCCCTTTTTAAGATGAACATTTACTTTATGAGGTGATGGATTTTTATAGACAGTTGTATTCGCTTCATCTAACTTCTTCATAACAGCAACACTCATATCGCCAGTTCTCATCGTCCATCGAATTAATTCTTCCACCGATAAACTATCATCAGTCGTTGCTTCCAGTGCTCTCACATAAAAGTTATCAACTTCATCATCATAATATCCGAGTTCCCTTGCCTGGTGTCCATAAGCACTGATCCCTTTTAATCCATATATTATTGTTTGTCTTAATGAACGAATATCAGGATCAAGGTTTTGATCATACATAATTCCTGCTTTTTTGGCATCCTTAAGCATTTCTGACCTTGTCTCGCTTAAATTGTAAGTCGCATGCTCTGTATCATTATTAATATTTCCTACCTGTTTTCTTAACTGTTCCTTTATTCTTTGGGATTCTTTTAACATTTCAACATGAACATCAGCATCAAAGTTGACATTAGTTAGTGTTGTAAATAAGGAATTTTCAATAAATGTGATAATTTCTTTATCAACATTTTGACCCTGCTCAATAATTTCTTTTGCATAACAACTGATTCCTTTTATTTGGAATATGAGTAAATCTTGAAGAGCTGCTACTTCTGGTGTCTTACCACATACCCCTAATTTTGTACATCCTTTTCCACCCGCTGTTTGCTCACATTGGTAGCAAAACATAGGGTATTCCATTGCCATGTTATTTTCCACACAAGAACCTCCTTAAATATATACAATTACAGTTCATAGTATTGATTATCTTTGTCTCAACTATCCTTAAGGAGTTAACCCTTTTATAGGCATTGAGAACAGCACTTCTTCTACTAAAAAAATATCATATTTAATACTTCACGTTAAAATTGAAATAAAGAAACCCCATTGATGTGACTTGGGATTCAACACTTTTTACATTTTTATCATGAATAATTCAGGATAAAAAGTATATTTTTTTCTATTTTTGATTTCAATCACATTTATTTTTATTTTACTTCAATAAAATAACGTTGATAAATTAAGAAGAGGTGAAAATATGGATATGTTTTGTAATCAATGTCAAGAAGCGGCAAAGGGAATTGGGTGTACAGTATTTGGCGTTTGTGGAAAATCACCTGAGCTAACTGCTTTAATGGATACATTTATTTATTCATTAATTGGATTATCTAGTTTAGCTCAAGAAGTAAATGCACAAGGAGATCAAACAAGCGAGGTTGATTTATTCGTTACAGAAGGTTTATTTGCAACGATTACTAACGCAAATTTTGACGAAGAAGAATTTGTGAAACGTATTAAAAAAAGCTTCAGTTTACGTAAGCAGTTGAAAGAAAAATTAAACAATCATCACCTTCCAATTTTGTCACATGATATTGTTAACTTTGAAGCTCATGATAAACAAAGTATGATAGCAAAAGCTTTATCAGTTGCTATTCATTCATCAACAGACGATGAAGATATTCGTTCATTACGTGAATTAATCTTATTCGGACTTAAAGGCTTAGCAGCCTATGCATCTCATGCTGAAAAATTAGGATTTATAGATTCTGAAGTGTTTGCTCAAATGCATCGCTTTATGGCCTCATTAATTAATCCACAATTAGATGTAGCTACTTATACAACACTAGCACTTGAATTAGGAACTGTCGGAGTTTCTGCTATGGCACTTCTTGATCAAGCTAACACCTCATCATTTGGACATCCAGAAATGACAAAAGTTAATATTGGTGTTAGAAACCGTCCGGGTATCTTAATTACGGGACATGACTTACACGATATTAAACAATTATTAGAACAAACAAAAGATACAGGAATTGATATCTATACTCATAGTGAAATGTTACCTGCTCACTACTATCCAGAACTTAAAAAATACTCTCACTTAGTTGGGAACTATGGGAATGCTTGGCATGAACAAACAAAAGAATTCGAAACTTTTAATGGACCTATTGTCTTTACAACAAATTGTTTAGTTCCACCTCGTAAAGGATGCACTTATACTGATCGTGTTTATACGACAGGAAATACAGGACATCCCGACTTTAAAGTGATTCCTATGTTAGGAGATGGTTCAAAAGATTTTAGTCTTGTTATTGAACATGCGTTAAAATGCCCGCCTCCTACTCAAATTGAAGAGGGTGAAATTATTGGTGGATTTGCTCACAATCAAGTATTAGCACTTGCTGATTCAGTTGTCAGCTCCATTCAAGAGGGTTCAATTAAGAACTTTGTTGTCATGGGAGGATGTGATGGTCGTCATAAAGAACGTACTTACTATAAAGACTTTGCACAAGAATTACCTAATGACTCTGTCATTTTAACGGCGGGATGTGCCAAATATAAATACAATAAATTAAATCTTGGCGACATCAATGGAATTCCTCGTGTATTAGATGCTGGACAATGTAATGACTCATACTCATTAGTTGTTATTGCCTTAAAATTAAAAGAAGCATTAGGATTAGATGATATTAATGACTTACCAATTGCTTATAATATTGCTTGGTATGAACAAAAAGCTGTTATCGTTTTATTAGCTTTATTATCACTAGGAGTTAAAAATATTCATTTAGGCCCTACTTTACCAGCCTTCTTATCACCAAATGTGATTAACGTCTTAGTTGAAAATTTCGCAATTGGTGGAATTTCAACAGTAGAAGAAGACTTGAAACTTCTATTAAAATAATTTTTAATCGAGTAAATATAGATTAATTTGTTTAGTATCCTAATTAAAGGTGGTTATTTTACATGAAAGCTTTTGTAGATTGAGATCTTTGTATCGGATGTGGTGCTTGTACAAGCATCGCACCAGAAGTATTTGAACTAGATAACGAAGGAATTTCAATCCCTATCGTTGATCAGATTAAAGCAGAAATTATAAAATTTGCTGAAGATGCAAAAGATAGTTGTCCGGTCGAGGCAATTACGATTATAAAATATTAATTTTATCGTTTATCTAGCTAGCTAATTAAAACTCCATATATAAAAAGAAGCAAAATACCCTTAGTTCTTCAACTAGGTGTTCTGCTTCTTTTTATGTAAGTTATAAAATTATATCTATTCTACAGCTCTAATAAAATTTAAATTAATCCATTTAAATACTTTAAATCTAATATTTCAATTTTTTTATGACCGATTATTTTGATAATCCCTTTTTCACTAAACATATTTAACTTTCTACTAATTGTTTCTCTTGTTAATCCTGTATAGTTTGCCATATCTTCTCGTGTAAATGGCAAATTAACAACAATCTTTGATCCCATTTTAATGCCATAGTGATTAGCTAAATCAACTAATAAATAAGCTAACTTAGCATCTGTATCATTATCAGATAAAACAAGTGCTAAGCTCTCTAAATGAATAAGTCGCTGACTAACAACTTCTAATACTTTAAGACTCATTTCAGGCTTTTCTAATATTAATTTTTGAAACTGCTCTTTCGTAATCGTACATACATTACAATCCTCTATTGCTTTTGCATAACATTTAAAGTTTGTTTCCTGCAATAATTGAAGTTCTCCCCAAAAATCACCCTCTTTTAAAATATGTAAAATTTGTTCCTTCCCATCCTTTGTATAACTAAAAATTTTTAACTTTCCTTCATTGATAATATACAACGTATCGGCAAGTTCTCCTTCATTAAATAAAATATCCCCTTTTTTATATTCTTTATGCTCAATAACCTTAAGTAGCTCTTCAACCTCCTGACAATTAAAATGCTTAAAAATCGGAACCTTGTAAGTACAAAATTTATCTACACAACGCGTACAACTCACAAAATCAACTCTTTCTAGCCTATTTTTATTTAGACAAGCATACCACAGATAATAAAAATAACACAATTAATATATAAATTTTAAAACCAACCAAAAAGAAGTATCTTAATTATGGTACCCATTTCCTTAACAAAAGCTCATGATCATTTATGGTGATCTACTAGATCTATAATCAGTATCACTGGATGATCACAACATTTTAATAATAGTATTTAATTTTATCATTTCGAATGCCTAGGATAGAAAAAATACTAACTACCTACTTTAGTGATGACTCTTACTAGAAAATCTAATCATCCTGAATTTTTTCAATTTATTTTATTTATTACGATAAAATAAAAACCTATAGCTCAGACTTACTTAGTATCTAACCTATAGGT
Source organism: Turicibacter sp. T129 (assembly GCF_025594975.1). Classification (NCBI taxonomy): domain Bacteria; kingdom Bacillati; phylum Bacillota; class Erysipelotrichia; order Erysipelotrichales; family Turicibacteraceae; genus Turicibacter; species Turicibacter sp. T129. Next base: position 26,587 of record NZ_JAMQUU010000042.1, read on the forward strand.
TTAAATTATGTTTTTTATTTTAAACGTTTAGCAGCCTCTAATGTATTACGAAGTAACATTGTAATTGTCATTGGTCCAACTCCACCTGGAACAGGCGTAATATAACTAACTTTTGGTTCTACTTCATCAAAAGCTACATCACCCACAAGTTTTCCAGTTTCTAATCGATTAATTCCAACATCGATCACAACTGCTCCATCTTTGACCATATCCGCTGTGATAAAGTTTGGACGTCCAATAGCCACAATGAGAAGATCAGCTGATTTCGTAAATTGAGCTAAATCTTGTGTACGAGAATGACAAACCGTTACGGTTGCATTTTCATCTAAAAGTAATTGAATAAGAGGCTTCCCAACAATATGACTACGCCCAACAATAACCGCATGACGTCCTGTCATCTCAATGTTATAAGCTTTTAATAATTCAATCACACCAGATGGTGTACATGGTTTTAAGCAATCTAGACCCGAAGCTAAAGCTCCCACCTGATACGGATGGAATCCATCGACATCTTTTTTCACCGAAATCGTTGCAATGACCTTTTCCTCACTAATATGTTTAGGTAGTGGTAACTGAACTAAAATCCCATGAACAGATGGATCTTCATTTAATTCCTTAATTTTTGTCAATAACTCCGACTCAGTTGTTTCAACAGGTAATTCAATCACCGTTGACTTAAATCCAACCTCTTCACAAGATTTTTTCTTATTTCTAACATAAGTCATTGATGCAGGATTATTACCTACAATAATCACAACTAAATGAGGTTGAATCCCTGTTTTCTCAATGAATTCTGCCGTTTCCTGGGAAATTTTATCTCTAATTTGAGAGGAAACTTTTTTCCCATCAATCAATGTTGTCATCACGATTCCTCCTACTTACAAACTTTATCTTTAAGTTTCTTCATTATAACACAAAATACCCTATAAAATAACATATGCCTCATCTATTTAATGTATGCTTAGCTCGCCACTACTATTTATACATAGCTAAGATTATCATTAAAAATCCCTTGCCTCACGCAAGGGATTTCTTATTTTTAATTATCGATTTTCATATAAAGGGAAACGTCCAGTTAATCCTAAGACTGATTGACGAATTTGAGCTAATTTTTCTTCATCCTCATGATATTTTAACGCTTCAGCAATATAACCTGCTAACTCAATCATTTCTGCTTCTTTAAATCCACGAGTTGTGACGGCAGGCGTTCCTAAACGAATTCCACTCGTAACGAATGGTTTTTCTGTATCAAATGGAATCGTATTTTTATTACACGTAATCGCCACTCGATCTAAGACAGCTTCAGCGACTTTTCCAGTTAAGCCAAATGTCGATTTCACATCAACAAGCATCAAATGATTATCTGTTCCACCTGACACAATACGTAAACCATGCTTCGCTAATTCTTCAGCTAACACTTTCGCATTTTTAATCACTTGTTTTTGATACTCTACAAAATCAGGGGTTAAAGCTTCTCCAAACGCAACAGCTTTTGCGCCAATAACATGCATTAAAGGCCCGCCTTGAATACCAGGGAATACAACTTTATCTAATTTTGTCGCAATTTCTTCATCATTCGTTAAAACCATTCCACCACGTGGCCCACGTAATGTTTTATGAGTCGTTGTTGTCACAATATGAGCATAATCCATTGGATTTTGATGTAATCCCGCTGCGACTAATCCCGCAATATGCGCCATATCTACCATTAAATAAGCCCCTACTTCATCTGCAATTTCACGGAATTTTTTGAAATCAATAGCACGTGGATAAGCAGATGCCCCTGCTACAATTAAAGCTGGCTTAACTTCAAGAGCAATTTGACGAACAACTTCATAATCAATCGTTTCAGTTTCATCACTTACTCCATATTCATAAAACTCATAATCTTTTCCTGAGAAGTTTAACGGATGACCATGAGTTAAATGTCCCCCGTGACTTAAATTCATTCCTAATACTTTTGCTCCTGGCTCTAACACTGCACGATAAGCTCCCATATTGGCTTGAGAACCCGAATGAGGTTGAACATTCGCAAATTTTGCTCCAAATAATTGTTTGGCACGATTACGTGCAATATCTTCAATCGTATCTACAAATTCACATCCACCATAATAACGTTTATTTGGATACCCTTCTGCATATTTATTTGTTAAAATAGATCCTTGAACCGCCATAACTTCTTCTGATACATAATTCTCAGACGCAATTAATTCCACATTTTCACGTTGACGCTTTAACTCTAATTGTAGCGCCTCAAAAATAGCCGTATCTTTCATCAAAAAATCACTCCTAACAAAAACTTCTATCGTCATTTTCACATAAACCTATCGAATAGCCAACTTATATGCTCTTTACTTATACTTCTAGTATATAAGTAAAGTAGTTCGCAGGTGTGTTTTTTAACCAAAAAACAAAAAAAAGTGCCTTATCATAGAAACTATTTTCTATCACAAGACACTTTATTGCAGAGTTTCTAACATTTAGCATTCACTAAATCTTATCCAGATACTTCACGGCTATCCGATAACCCTTACGCAAAACTCTACAAATTAATTATTTCCCTTGTATCAAAAAATATTCACTCATATAATAAAATAAAGGAGGAATGAATATGGAAAATATGCCCTTAACCATTTTCACTCTAATAATGGCAATATTTTTTTTCATTTTTGCCACTATTTTTGCTTTATTAAAAGAAAAAGCATGTCTCTTAATTTCAGGTTATAACTTCAAATCGAAAAAAGAACGTCTTAAATATGATGAGAAACGCCTGAGCCTGGACATGAGAAATAATTTTATCACTTACGGCATTATTTTTGTCATTGGCTCAATCCCAACTTATTTCTTCGGAATGTGGTGCTTCATTCTTACCATCATTATTTGGCTCATTTACTTTTTCAAAAATGTTCACCTAGATGATAAAAAAGCTTTCGAAAAATATAAAAAATAAAAAAGTGCCTCATTATAGGAACATCTTCCTACAATAAGACACTTAACCTGTAGAGTCCATCTAATATCGAGTTTCACAACTGAATATTAGTCAGATAATATTCTTTATAATGGGCTATCTGCTACTCCATTCTAAGGCTAAATTTCTTTTTTATGTGGGAACATCAGCGAAGACCACCTTTGACTCTACACTAATAGGATATGTAGATTCAAAATTTTTATCCTTAATTCCGACATATTTTTAAATATATTTCTCATATAATAAAGTATTAATTCATCAAAACAGGGGGGAAAAATGGATTTTATAGATAATTTAATTCAAACCTTATTTGATATAATTGATAACTTATTTTGGTTTAGTCCCGGTATAGGACCAAGAAAAATAAAGAAGCTAAATGTGTTTATCGCTAGTTTTGCGATGGTAGTTTTCATTTACTTCATCTATCAACTTATCTTGTAAAAGAGAGTAACTTAAATTAATAGCACTCTCTTTTATCATCTAATAACAAAAATAAAAAGTGTCTTGCATAGAAACATTTTTCTAAAACAAGACACTTTTTTCTGAGAGTTTTAAAGTCTAATAACGGTATTCATTAAACTTTTTCAGATTCTTACTATTTACCGTGGGCAATCCACAAACGCCACGCGACGGTCGATTCTAATGATTATAGTGGGATGATCGACAAACACCACTGCAACTCTCATTAATAGAATAACTCATTAACAAAAAAATCGAGTAGGAGATAATTAATTAATTTAATCATCGTCCTCTCACACCACCGTACGTACGGTTCCGTATACGGCGGTTCTATTTTATCTCTAAATATGAACGGTTTGATAGAGGACTAGTAGTTATA